>JAOUHV010000004.1 GCA_029884425.1 Gammaproteobacteria bacterium | reverse complement strand
GTCTTTTCCTTCACGCAAGGCCTGGATGGCTGCGTCCATGTCGAATTGAATTTTGTGGGTCATGTTTCATCTCTTTTTGGTGTAGTTTAAAGAAATGACACAGAATTATGAACAGTACCGTATGAAGCATCTGCTCTGACGCTGGCTCCCATAATCCTCTGTGAGACCCCATATCTAACTGTCTACTTGACGGTCTACATGCATTCCAACGCAGGAGCGTGGTAATTAGATCAAAACTTTATTTTTCACTACCCATGTAATAAATATCACTTCCCATTAGCTCACCTTTACAATTTACAAACTCATTTCCTCGCCACACACCAACATCAATATTAGTTATGCGGTCGATATCCGATGCAAGAGTTTCCGGCTGATTGGCGTCATGGTATCCGTTATGAAAAAAATACTCGCTTACTTTAGATTGTTTTAACGTTGGAAATTGTAGCTTCCCCGTTTTTGGATCTACATACATTTCTAATCTAACGGTATTCAAGAGAGACCTGCAAAAGTCTTTTATTACCACATGAGAAAGCTCCCCTGTTTTAATGTGATACCTTATTTGCAAAATAATCATATTTTTTTCGTAGTCATAATCAACGTCAACAAACCGGACTGCGGGTGCCGAGTCAGTTTGCTTTATACTATTTTCAAGGTCTTTTTTTAGAAAATATGTTCCCCAATCCAACAATGAAACAGGCTCATTGATGAGATAACGGACAGATAAACTAGGCTCTGCGTATGCAGCCTTTACAATGCAAAGGAAAAATATAATTGCGTACATTCTTCTCGATATTAACAACATATTTAAATCCGCGGCTCGTTAAATAAAAGAATTTTCATCGAAAAATAGACTAATATTCAAGCAATACATCATGCTGCCCTTCCCCGCTTCACATCCAAACAAACAGTAATCTCGCCACCCAGCTTTTTAATCGCCTCCCACAACTTTGGTGTCTTGGTGCCATAATACGGGTCCATCATACGACGTACTTCCTTTTCGTCCATACCAAGTTTTTTAGCCAAAGCAGTATTAGGCTCACCACTCTGTTTCGCCAAAAAATAAAAGCTGGCTTTCAATGCCAAATCCGAAGGAAGTGGAATAACAATCTGCCCCTCCTTAGGTTTTTGTGGCAAAGGCAATGGTTCTTTTTCTGCCATCACTGAAGCAATCGCTTCAGCAATACATTCGTAGGCATTATCGATCGCCTCTTCCATAGTTTCGCCATCGGTAGCGGCACCGTGAACACCGGAAAACTTAATTAAATAAAAACCTTCTTCATCGACGCTGACGTCAGCGGGATATGCGAGTTGCATAGTCATCTCCTAAATTTATTGATTAATGTCTTTCTTACTCAAACCAAGATCATCGAGCATGCTCTTTAGCAGCCCAGGACCGATTTCCTTTTTCCTATCCTTGATAGTGGTTCGTCGATCACCAAAATAAAGTGTCGCGTGAGAGCCCTTGCCGTGTTTTGAATCTAGACGAATCTCGCATCCCCGTTGCTTTGCCAGCTCTTTAAGTCGCTTAATCAGCTCGTTTCCATTCATGCTGTTGTCATCCATGCGCTGCAATCACCAGTATCGGACGTTTTAGTCCGATTTTCAATTATATTTTTTGTTTTGCTCAGATAAAACTATGCGAAAACGGTGAAAAGCCCTACTCATCCGCTTAGATCTAACCGACTGTAACGCCTCAGCCTCCCTACACCCCCTCCGCCAAATATGCGAAAATGCGGTTCTTTTTGACAGACCAGAGCCGTAAAACACCCCATGTCGACGGATACCCACGCCCCTTCAGCGGATAAACAGAGCATTTTCCAGTTGCCCAGCGCCGCTCCCGGCCCGCAACCACACCTGTGCGCCAGCCTGTACGGCAGCAGCATGGGGCTGTTGATCGCCGAACAAGCCAAGGCCCACAACGGGGTGGTGGTCGTATTGGCCGAGGACACCAGCAGCGCCAACCGTCTGGAAGAACAGCTGCAGTTTTACCTGCGCGGGGTGGAAAACACGCCGATCCTGGCCTTCCCCGACTGGGAAACCCTGCCCTACGACGTGTTCTCGCCCCATCAGGACATCGTTTCGCAGCGCCTGGAAGCCCTGTACCGTCTGCCGCAAACGCCGCGCGGCGTACTCATCGTCCCCGTCGCCACCCTGATGCAACGCCTCTGCCCCAAAGAATTCGTGGTCGGCAACAGTCTGGTGATCAACACTGGCGATCGCATCAACATCGAACAATTGCGCACCAATCTCACGACCAGCGGCTACAACGCCGTTTCGCAAGTCATGGATCATGGCGAATTTGCGGTGCGCGGCTCCATCATCGATTTATTCCCCAGCGGCAGCACACAACCCATCCGTCTGGATTTGTTTGACGACGAAATTGACAGCATTCGCCTGTTTGATGTGGAAACCCAGCGCACCGAAAAGAAAATCGAGCAGGTTCGCTTATTGCCTGCGCGTGAGTTTCCGTTCACCGATCAAGCCATCACCCGTTTTCGCCGCGCCTACCTGGACATGTTTGAAGGCGATCCGCAAAAAAATCAAATCTATCGTGAAGTCAGCAAAGGCCACATTCCCAACGGCGTGGAATATTATCTGCCGTTGTTTTTTGACGAGCTGGCCAGCCTGTTCGATTATTTGCCGAAAAATACCTTGGTCATCCGCACCACTCACGCTGCCGATGCCACGACAAAATTATTTACCGACATCGAAGATCGCTACGAGCAGCGCCGCTACGATATCGAGCGCCCGATTCTGGAGCCAAGCAAATTATATTTGCGCCCTGATGAGGTGATGCAACGACTCAACGCACTGCCCTCACTGCAGCTGCAAAATTTTGAAGCCAACGATCTGCAAAACAAACGCTTCAGCAATTTCGCCACCCTGGCACTACCCAAGCTCGCGTTCAATGCGCGCACAGAACAACCTGCGGATGCGTTGACCGCATTTATTCGCGACTTCGGTGGCCGCGTACTGTTCGTCGCCGAAAGCGAAGGACGTCGCGAAGTATTACTGGAAATGCTGCGCAATTACGGCATTGTTCCCGCCAGTTGCAAACACTGGCAGGAATTTGCCCAATCCCAAACCATGCTGGGACTCACCGTCGCACCTCTGGAAAGCGGTCTGGTGCTGGACAATCCAAAAATCGCACTGATCACCGAAGCGCAATTGTTTGGCGAGCGTGTCCAGCAACGTCGACGCCGCAACAAACAACAGCGCGATGCCGACAACATTGTTCGCAACCTGACCGAGCTGAATATCGGCTCGCCGGTCGTGCATCAGGATCATGGCGTGGGCCGCTATCTGGGTCTGCAAAAACTCGAACTGGGTGGCAATGTTGCGGAATATCTGACGCTGGAATACGCTAACGGCGACAAATTATATGTCCCCGTATCCTCGCTGCACTTGATCAGCCGCTACACCGGCGCGGCGCCAGAAAACGCTCCGCTGCACAGACTCGGCACTGATCAATGGGATCGCGCCAAAAAACGCGCCGCTGAAAAAGCCCACGACGTTGCCGCCGAACTGCTGGAAATTTTTGCCCGCCGCGAAGCCAGTCAGGGACATGCATTCCGCACCCACGACGAAGATTACGCCACCTTTGCCGCCAGTTTCCCGTTTGAAGAAACGCCCGACCAACAAACAGCTATCGAAGCCGTACTCAGCGACATGCAGCGCAAACGGCCCATGGATCGCGTTGTCTGCGGCGATGTAGGCTTTGGCAAAACCGAAGTGTCAATGCGCGCGGCCTTCGTTGCGGCCAACGGTGGCAAACAAGTGGTGCTGCTGGTTCCCACCACGCTGCTGGCACAACAACACTATGAAAATTATCTCGACCGTTTTGCTGATTGGCCATTCAAAATTGAATTATTGTCACGCTTCCGCAGCAAAAAAGAACAAACCGACGTTATTGCTGGTTTGAAGTCCGGCAAGGTGGATATCGTCATCGGCACACACAAACTGCTTAACGAAGACATCAAATATTCCAATCTTGGACTGGTGATCGTCGACGAAGAGCACCGTTTTGGTGTTCGCCAAAAAGAAAAACTCAAGGCACTGTGTGCCAATGTAGATTTGCTGACCCTGACCGCGACACCGATTCCACGCACGTTGAATATGTCACTGGCTGGACTGCGCGATTTGTCGATTATCGCCACACCACCGGCACAGCGCCTGGCGGTAAAAACATTCGTCAGTCAGTGGGACGATGGCTTGATCAAAGAAGCCTGTACGCGCGAATTAAAACGCGGCGGCCAGGTGTATTTTCTGCACAACGATGTGGAAAGCATCGAACGCACTTCCCGCGAACTTGCGGAACTGGTTCCCGATGCGAAGGTGGAATTTGCTCACGGTCAGATGCGTGAGCGTGAGCTGGAAATGGTGATGAGCGATTTTTATCATCGCCGTTTCAACATTCTGGTCTGTACCACCATCATCGAAAGCGGTATCGATATTCCCACCGCCAACACAATTATCATCAACCGTGCGGACAAACTCGGCTTGGCGCAGTTGCATCAGCTGCGCGGACGCGTGGGTCGCTCGCACCACCGCGCCTATGCCTATTTGTTGATTCCCAATCGCAAAACACTGACACCGGATGCCGAAAAACGTCTGGAAGCGATCGAATCACTGGAAAATCTTGGCGCCGGTTTTATGTTGGCAACTCACGACTTGGAAATTCGTGGCGCTGGCGAATTGCTGGGCGAAGAACAAAGTGGCCAGATCCACGAAGTCGGCTTCTCGATGTACAACGATTTGCTGCAACGCGCGGTTAAATCACTCAAGGAAGGCAAACAACCTGAACTGGATCGTCCGCTGGATCACGGTGCCGAGGTTGATCTGCAAACTCCGGCGCTCATCCCCGACGATTATCTGCCCGACGTTCATGCGCGCTTGACGTTGTACAAACGCATCGCCAACTGCCAGGACAAAGAAGAATTGCGCGAATTGCAGGTGGAAATTATCGATCGCTTCGGCCTGATGCCTGATCAGTTGAAGATGCTGATCACCATTACCGAACTAAAACTGCAAGCCAATCCGCTCGGCATTCTGAAAATCGAATTTGGCGCCAAGGGCGGCCGGATTATTTTCACCGAACGACCCAACATCGACCCGATGAAGATCATCAAACTGATTCAAACCAAACCTATGCTGTACAAAATGGATGGCCAGGACAAATTGCGCGTGCTGGGCGAATACGCCACCGCGAAAGAGCGCGTAGAGAAATTGCAGAATTTGATGCGGGAGTTTGTGGCGTAGCCTTTATCCACCCGTAGGGTGCGCACCATACACAAATCACAACCGGAGTTTTATTCCTCCGGTATGTCCTCGTTGCGGCCAAATCTGCCCGAGGCTTCCAGTTCAGTACGGAAACCAAAGTCGGCCAGATCTTCGATGCGCATGGGATAAAGGATGCCATCCAGGTGATCGTATTCGTGCTGAAACACGCGGGCATGGAAATCGCTGACTTCGCGCTCGATCTTCTCGCCTCTTTCGTTCAGGCCCCAATAACGAATCTGCCGATAGCGCGGCACGATGCCGTTCATGTCGGGGATGCTCAGGCAGCCTTCCCAGCCCGGTTCAATTTCGTCGCTGAGCGGCTCCCAGCCGGGGTTGATCAGCACGGTCGGCTCCACGGCCTCGGCGTCGGGATAGCGATCGCTTTTTTCCAGGCCAAAGATCATCAGGCGCAGGTTGATGCCGATCTGCGGAGCGGCCAAACCGACGCCATTGTAATCCTTCATGACTTGCCACATGATGTCGATAATCTTCTTCATGGTAGCGCCTGTGGGATCTTCGACTTCCACGCTTGGAGTGATCAGGCGGGAATCTCCCCAGCGCAGCACTTTGTATTGGTTCATGAAACACCTCAGTTGACGGGTCTGTCCAGCAGACAGACGTTGTTTTACCCGACTAGGATATCATGTAGAATCATTGCCTTACTCGCACCTTGCCACGGAATTATGATGCCCATGCACAAATTCTTCATGTCGTCTGCTACTGCTTTGATGTTGTTTGTCGCTTTCGACTCAAGCGCCGCCCCGGCAGAAGATAAAAACAGCCGCTGGTACCAAATTGATGTCGTGGTGTTTTCTTACGCCAACAACACCAAGAACCACGAAATCTGGCGCCCGGTTGGTCAAAATTCCGAAATGGCGGATGCCGCTGAAATTCTCTACCCCCCCGAAATCGCGGCGATGACCGCCGAATCCAAGCCTGACAAATACGTTCAGGGGGTGCCCACCCCACAGTCTGGTCTGGTCGAGGTAGCTGAAAGACTGGCCGCCAGCCCCGAATACCACCTGTTGCTGCACAAAGCATGGATCCAGCAGGTTGACCGTGACGTTGACCCTATGCCGGTCATGATCAATGACCAGACCGTAGACCCGCAAACCATGGGTTACCAGTCCGAGGAAGAAATTCAATGGGAACAGGCCACGGTGAAGTCTGGGGCAACCCAACCCCTGGTACCCGCCCCCAGCCCCTCGGGCGACGCCGAAAAGCTGCTGCAGCAAGCCATGAAGGCGGAGGAGCAACAATCCAAAGCCGGTGAGGCAGAAGAAATTGCCGTTGATCCTGTGCTCAACAGCATTCCTGTGACCAAAGTCGGCCCGTCAACCAACCTGGTGTTCGGTACGGTTGGCGTCAAATGGTCGCGCTATCTGCATTTGATGGTGGATGTCACCTATCGCCGCAACACGACCAAAACGGCTGGCCGCATCAGTGACGACAATCTGAAAGGTTTAGCGTTCGCCGATGCCGGCGTCAAACTGCCACCAGAACCGTTGACCAAATTGATGACGCCAGCGATTGCCGATTACCGCATTCAAGACTCACGTCGCCTGCGCAGCAATCAGGTTTACTTTTTTGACCACCCGCTGTTCGGCGTACTGGCCAAAGTCACTGCCTATGAAAAGGCCCCCGCTAAACCAGCACCCAAGGTGGATACCACGCCCAAAGCATCACGTGCCTTGGGCGGGCGTTAGCACTATACACGGATTAGCAACTCGGCAAGAATACGTCTGACCTTGGCCATGCCCTCGTCCAGATTTTCGACGATCATTTCCATGGTCAAATCGTCTGGGCAACGTCCAGCGGCTTCATTGGCAACCACCGCAATGGCGGCATATTCCAGTTCCAGTTCACGCGCCAATGCCGCTTCAGGCATCGCAGTCATACCCACGATGTCACAACCATCGCGTTCGTATTTGTTAATTTCTGCAGCGGTTTCCAAACGTGGACCCTGGGTGGCAGCGTAACAGCCTGTTTCCGCTGCATCCATTTTCAGGTCGCGACAAACGGCAATGATTTGCTCGCGCAGCGACTGGCTGTACGGATAGCTGAAGTCGATGTGAGTCACATGACTCAAACCTTCTTCAAAATAGGTGTTGATCCGTCCCCAGGTGTAATCAATGATCTGATCGGGAATCATGATTTTTTTCGGCAGCATGTCTGCGCGAATACCGCCTACCGCAGCAACTGCAACCACGCGATCCACGCCCGCTTCTTTCAACGCCCACAAATTAGCGCGATAGTTAATCTTGTGCGGTGGAATAGTGTGTCCCGCGCCATGACGCGGCAAAAACAGCACTTCTTTGCCAGCCAATTCGCCGTGCACCAGTGGACCGGAGGGTTCACCGTAAGGCGTGTGCATGATTTCCCGATTCAGAATTTTTAAATTCTCCAGGCTGGTCAAGCCCGTACCACCAATAATACCAACCAGTTTTTTACTCATCTTTTTTGTCTGCTGCGTAGATTTCGGGAAGATTGCGCCAGAAACCCTTGTAGTCCATGCCAAAGCCAAACACGTAACGGTCTGGAACGGTTGCACCACAATAGTCTGGCTTGAGATTTGGTACTTTGCGGGTGTGAATTTTTTCCACTAATACCGCAGTACTCACAGAAGCTGCTTTTTGCTTGTGACAGAACTGGATGATTGCAGCCAGCGTCTGTCCCTCGTCGAGAATGTCATCGATGATCAACACATGACGCCCTGCCAGATTTTTCTTCGGCTCGGCGATCCAGCGAAGCTCTGTGCCCTGCGTCAAATCTCCATAACGCGTCGCGTGGATGTAATCGAGTTCAAGCGGAAACCGCATGCGCAACAACATTTCACTGGCGGGAATCAATCCACCTGTCATCAACACCAGCACAAGGGGATTTTTGTCACCCAGCTGATGTTCCACCTTTTGCGCCATGTCATCCAATGCCAGGGAAAGTTCCTGTTTGGAAATAATCAGCTCAGCGCGCTGTAACACACCGCGAGCGGTGTCTGCACTAATGGCCATGCCCTAACCCCTGGGAAAAAAGGAAAAAGTATACCGCTTGGCGAACCCGTAAAACAACGCCCTGGTTGTGATGACACAACCAGGGCGCGTTATTCTGCCAACAAAAATTGCCTTAAAGGCAATCCGGACTAGTAGGTGAAAGTCACCGTGTCATCATCCATCGCTTCGCTGATGACGTAGGCACCGCCCACGGTTTCTTCGATTTCAGGAATCAAATCGTCTCCCCACAAATCCAGCGTCGGTGTACAAACTTTGAACACCGCACCCGCCTCATGGGCATCTTTGATGAATTCGTATACGCTCTTGGTGCTGCCTTCCTGTACGAACAGGTTTTCGGCAACGCCCTTCTTGGCCAGCTCGCCAGCCCGTCCCGTCAAAATGACTTCCACGTCAAACTCCATCGCTGCAGCAACGGTGGCCTGAAAAAACGGGGCGCCCAGCTCGGATGGATTTTTAGGATCAGTGTTAACCATGATGATTAATAGTTTATCCGCCATGTGATTCTCCAGTGTTAATGTTCCGTGGCAACGGTTTCCGCCGGGCCCAAAAATTATCCTACAAAAATTAGCAATTACTAATATTCAATTTGTGTGCCGTTTCAGTCGATTAGACACCGCAGCATGACGGTATATTAGCATTCGACGATATTAATTAGCGGACCAAATCGCGCCGACTTTACCTCTATTTTGCACAGTTAAATATTTCTGTGTCTTTTCTTAAACCTTAGACTGATTGATGTGATCAGCCAAGGCCAACGCATTTTGGTGGCGACGAACATCGGCACGACTGGAAGCGGATGACATTGGCTTGGCACGCATTCTTTCCAGGCGCTGGGTTGAGGTTGTATCGAGCGTCCAACGGTATTTGTCCAACACCTCAACAGCGCCTTTACGATTATTGCACACCAAAATCATGTCACAACCCGCCTGGATTGCCGCTTCGGCACGATCTGCAAAATTGCCAGCAACATGAGCTGCGGCCATGTTCAAATCGTCGCTGAAAACAACACCGTCAAACCCCATACGGCCGCGCAGCAGTTCGCGAATCCAGGTCGGCGAAAAACCAGCAGGCTGGCTGTCGATCTGCTCGTACACCACATGCGCCGGCATCACGGCGTCCAGCAAACCTTCCGCATTCAGCTGTTCAAACGGATAAACGTCGTTGCTCCAGATATCATTTAATTCCCGACGATCGACCGGCAGTTCCAGGTGCGAATCTTCGTTGACATAACCGTGTCCGGGAAAATGCTTGCCCACATTGGCCATGCCGACTTCACGCAGGCCACGAACGTACGCCTTGGCCAGAGCGGTGACTTTTTCTTTGTCCTGATGAAACGCGCGATCGCCAATCACCTGGCAGCGCTGGTGATCCAGATCAAGTACCGGCGCAAAACTGAAATCGATACCCACATCGCGCAATTCCACCGCCATCAGCCATGCCATTTCAGCCGCAGCAGCGCTCGCTTTTGCCTGATCATGATCAAACCAATGTCCCAGTTTGCGCAGCGCTGGCAGTGGTGCAAAGCCTTCGCGAAACCGTTGTACGCGTCCGCCTTCGTGGTCCACACAGATCAAAATTTCAGGACGCTGTTCGCGCACACAACGCACCAGGTCGGTGATTTGTTGTTTGCTTTCAAAATTGCGTTTGAAGAAAATCAAACCACCTACCATCGGATGACGCAGAATTTCTTTTTCCACATGATCCAATTCGATGCCTTCCAAATCCAGCATCAATGGCCCTAGTACCATAATATTTTTCCTCTATTACCGACGGTCACGGGACCGGACATCCAGCCGATCGCGTAACTGGTCACCCAATAAATTCACGGCCAGCACCACCAGCATCATGGCAATGCCTGGTACCAACACCATATGTGGCGCTACCAGCATGTAGCGCGTTCCATCACGAATCATGCTGCCCCAGGAGGCTTCGGGAGGCTGGACACCCAGACCCAAAAACGACAATCCGGCTTCGGCAATCACCACGCCGGCAATACCAAACGTCGCTTCGACAATCAGCGGCGCACTGATCAGCGGCAGCAAATGCCGATTGATGATGCGCATGGGGCGGGTACCGAGTGACACCGCTGCGACCACATGATCACGCTGTTTCAACGCCATGATCTGCGCACGACTCAGGCGCGCATACCCCACCCAGCCAACAATGGACAAGGCGATGACCACGTTTTCAACCCCAGGCCCCATCACGCCCGCAAAGGCAATCGCCAGCAAAATACCGGGAACGGCCAGAAAAATATCGATGACCCGAACCACCACCAGATCAACCCAACCACCCACATAGGCGCTGACCGAGCCGATGAACGTACCGATCAAAAATGAAATCACCATCACCCAAACGGCAACGTACAACGACGTCTGCGCGCCCATGACCAGACGATCCCAAATCGGTCGTCCCAGATCATCGTATCCCAACCAGGCACCACTGACCGGCCCCTGCAAAATATTCGGCAAGTCGACTTTATCCGGCTCCAGCGGCAACCACGGTCCAAGCACGGCCATCGCCAGCCAGCTCGCCACAATGACATAGGGAAACCAGCGCATCATTCTCCCTCTCCCAAACGAATCCGCGGATCAACCCAGGCGTAGACAATATCTGTCAAAATGTTCACCACCACGTAAGCCAGACTGATCAACAGCACGCACGCCTGCACCACCGGATAATCGCGGCGCTGAATCGCCTCAATGGTCAACTGGCCGACACCGGGCCAGGAAAATACGGTTTCGGTAATCACCGCACCACCGAGCAAAGTTCCCAACTGCAACCCCACCAGGGTAATCACCGGCAGCAGCGCATTGCGCACACCGTGACGATAAACCACCAGCGTCTCGGACAGACCCTTGGCGCGCGCGGTACGGATGTAATCCTCGCCCAGTACTTCCAGCAACGTGCTGCGCATCATCCGCGCCAGTATCGCCGCCAAGGCGGTACCCAGGGTAAACGCCGGCAGCACGATGGATTCCCAGCCGTCCTTGCCGCTCACCGGCAACCACCCCAGCCAGATGGAAAAAATCATGATAAGGATCGGTCCCATCCAGAAATTGGGAATGGAGACACCAGACAACGAGAAGCCCATGGCCAGATGATCGCCGAGTTTGCCCTTGTGGGTCGCGGCCAGCACACCCAATGGCAGCGCAAATGCGATCGCGATGATCAGGGAAATCACCGCCAGTTGCGCGGTGGCAGGAATGCGTTCAGCGAGTAATTCGGTAATCGGTCGACGAAAGTGCAGTGATTCGCCCAGATTAAACTGCGCCAGTCCGCGCAAATAATCCCAGAATTGCACCATCAGTGGTTTGTCCAGCCCCAGTGCTGCCCGCAGTGCCTCGCGGTCGGCCGGACGAGCAGATTCACCCAGCATCATTTCAACGGGATCACCCGGCACCAGATGAATCAGGAAAAATACGATACACACCACACCCAGTACGACAACCAAGGCGCTCAGCAGGCGAGAAACAATATAATTAAGCATTCAGAACCAGCGTTTTATTCTGTCCAAACCCGAAACATTTCGGCATTCTAACTTAAGCCGATCTTTTGTATGCAAAAATATCACCGAAACACCTCAGCGGGAGAAAAACTTATGCGCGCCGTTTTTTTGGATAGCCAAACTGTCGACAACAACGACATTCAGTTTGATGCTCTGCATAACGCCGTGGACGCGCTGCAACTGCGCCCCACCACTGCTGCCCGTGAATTACTGCCTGCCCTGCAAAACCAACAAATTGCCATCAGCAATAAAATCGTGCTTGATGGTCAGACCTTACAGCAATGCCCAGAACTTCGCCTGATCTGCGTCGCCGCCACCGGCACCAACAACATCGACTTGGTGACAGCAAAAGCACTGGGCATCACCGTCTGCAACGTCACCCGTTACGCGACACCCTCGGTGACGCAACTGGTGTTCAGTTTTATGCTGAATTTTTTCACCCGCACCCCGGACTACCAGCACGCGGTGCACGCTGGTCGCTGGAGCCAAAGCCCATTTTTTTGTCTGCTGGATTTCCCCATCACCGAGCTGCATGGCAAGACCCTGGGCATTATCGGCTACGGTGAACTTGGTCGCTCAGTGGCCAATATCGCCACTGCGTTTGGTATGAAGGTCCTGATCGCACAGGGCTCGCATCCGGCCCCTGACCGTGTGCCATTGCCCCAGTTGTTGCAACAGGCCGATGTGGTGAGTCTGCATTGCCCGTTGACCGAGCAAACCCGCCACCTGATCGGTGCAAAACAACTGACGATGATGAAACCCGGCGCTCTGCTGATCAACACCGCACGCGGCGGAATCGTCGATGAAGCCGCCCTGATTCAGGCCCTGCAGCAAGGCAGCATTGGCGGTGCCTGCGTTGACGTCCTCAGCCAGGAGCCTCCATCAGCGGACCATCCCATGTTGAGACACGACATTCCCAATCTGGTCGTCACACCCCATATTGCCTGGGCCAGTCGCGAAGCACGGCAACGCCTATGCGACCAAATCGCGGCCAACATCACCGCGTTCCGCACGGGCTCGCCCATCAACGTGATGTAACAGGAGTCGGCTTGTAGAGAACTTTGTCGCCGGGATAGATCCGGTCGGGATTATTGATTTGGCTCCAGCGAGCCAAATCATCATAGCGAAAGGGATTGTTGAGGTAGGCCTGGGCAATGTCCCACAGGGTGTCGTTGGGCAATACCCGGTAAGTTTGCCACGGCGCTATCACCTGATTATCGATGGAAAACCACAGTGGGCCATCCTCCTGATAGGACAAATAGCGATGCAACAACGCCACATCAACCAGCGACAAGTGAATATCAAACGGCTCATCGCCAATGGCCTTGCGAGGCGTATCCAGACTGGACACATTCTGCGCTGGGGGTAAGGATGATGGCACCGCCGCCGGTTCCGATTGAACATTTCTCAGCGCAGAATCTGGCGCCCCATCACCAAACCAGACCAAGCCCCCGGCAATCAACACCCCCAGGATCAACAACAGCACAAGCAGACGCCACCGACTAAACAGTCCTGAGGTACGCCGCCGAACTAGGTGATCTGCCTGGTGCATTTGCGCATATTGCTCGCGGGCGCGTTCCACCACGCCAACCAGATAGTTCACCGGCTCGCCGTCGTCGTCGATCAGCATCTTGGCGGAACGATGCGTATCCTCAAACGGCTCGGCAACCGACTTGGACTCCACGGGACGAGGAGGCACTGCCGGTGGTTTCTGAGCCACCGTTCCCGTCACGAGGACGGAATCGTTTTCGTCCAGCTCAGATTCCAGATCAACCAGCTCCGAAATCGTCGTCGTCACCGCTGAATCGCGTACCGCCGGCACACGCAAACGCGCAGGAGGATTTGACGGTGACAGCGGTGTTTCACGAGAAACAATGTGTGATTTTCTTTTTTCTTTTTCAGTAGTTATATCAATGATATTAGATTTAACTTCACATCTGGAATCACCATCTACCAACCCCACAGACACCGCATCCATCGCCACATCGCTATCATCCAACAGGGTCGTTGGCCCCCATGGATTCTGCGCAGACTGCCGTGCCTCACCGTCTATCTGCTCAACCTTGTCCGGCGTCGCCTCCGCCACCTCCGAACTCCATGGCAACGGCAAAATCTCATCGTCATCTTCGACCGGCGCTTGATCCTGCGGCACTTGATTGGCGTCACGTGGCTCAGTTACCGGGGCTGTATCCAGCGGGAAAATCCGCGACAGTGAAACGCCGTGCGATGGATGGCTCTTCGCTGCGGGCGCAGCAGACGATTCAACATTAGCAAATTCACTTAACACACTGGCAAACTTGGTAAATTCATCCGCAACATCACCATTGCTCACAGGCACATCCAGTTCTGCAGGGACGGTCCAGGGCGTAGCATCATCCACAACTTCGTCGGCAATAATCATTTGCGTGGACAACGGCATCGATACCACGTCATCCGCGACCTCGCCCGGCAAGTCACCCGCCTCCATGATGTCACCAACGGCCTCGGCAGGCTGATCAAGCTCCGTTGTCTCATCCCCCTCCGCCACAACGGTCAAGCTGTCTGGCGGAGTATGCTCGTCGGCAGACTCCAGAACCTCGTCCGACAACAATCCCCCTGCAGCAATCTCACTGAGGATCTCGGCATGCTGGGCAAACTCCGCCGACAAATCGCCAATGCCAACGGGCACATCACTGTCCGCCATAATGATCAAACTGTCTGACGGGGTGCAGACATCGTCCACCGGAATCAGGCTGGCGAGTTCGGAAACTGGACGATTCGACTCAGCCACATCCGTCAGCATGGGCGGAAATTCACTGTTCCAATCGGCCGCCAGCCCATCCCATTCGTCGGCGTAACGACTAAATCCACTGTGCATTTCCCGCGCAGCCGCCGGCCATTCAACCTCCCGAGCAGCGGGTCCCGAACGATCTGCCGCTGGGTCAAGCACAGGAACGGCTGGGTTTTCTGCAACCTCTACATTGGCAGCCAATAGCCCAACAATGTCGTCCGTCTCTTCGCCGGCCTGCACCTCATCGAGAGGCGCCATCTGATCGGCCCTAGGCCCAAGTTCAGGTTCAGACGCCTGGGTAATCTCGGGTTCGGGTTCAGCCTCTGGCTCTGATTCGGAAATCAATGTCGGTGTGGAATCCGACAGCTCGGGCCGAGCCGGTGGCAATTCAATCTGTTCGCTCAACAACTGCGACGGCATCTCGGCGGCAAGCGCCTGCGATGTTTCGTCAACCAGCAGTTCGTCGCCGACCGGCAGCACATCCTCGCCTTCGACCAAAACAAGGGCTGCCGGCACGGGCTCTTCAATCTGCGGCGATACGACAGCATCTAAAACCGGGGCATCCTGTGCCACCACATCACCTTGCGGTGCGTAATGGGCCAGCGCATTTACACTGGGGGTAGTCAACAACTTGTCGAAACGGCTGTACAGACAAATGCGTTCTTGCCAGTACAAGGTTTTTTCAAACGGGCTGGGGCCATCAAAATACGGCGCGGGACTCCAGTCGGCAGGATAATCCGAACTGATTTCCAGAACTTCATCCACCCAAAAACCCGTCAAACCATGCTCGGTATAGGCGACGACAAACCGACCACTCAAGGGATCATCGGGTATAGGCAAACCAAATTTGTGATGCAGCGACAACAGCGCGACGGTTTTGTCCCGGTAATGAAACATCCCCATCACACCTTCGGCGTGATAGGGCATGCTGGCCAGCGGTTCGGGCATGACGACACTGTCTACTTCGCCAATCGGCGTGCAGCAGGTCACCGGCCCAACCCTGAAAAAGAGAAGTTTTTCGTTTTGCTCGGTATGCTTCATTTACTGTGACCGGGAGGATCCCAACCACAGTAACGGCAAGAAGATATTAAAAATGTAGTAACAATCTAATTGAACGAGAGTCGCTGATTGGCCCACTCCAGTACCGTACGCACTCGAGGTGTCACCAGCTTTTTGGCTTCCTGATAGCTCACCCAGCGATATTCTTCGTGTTCCGGACGACCGATTTCCGGATTGATGGGCAAATCAACCTGGCGCTGATGAGTCAGTCCCAGGTAATACCTTGCAACCTTGCCCCGCCCATAGGGGCCGGTATCCAAAAACTCCTTGCCCCAGGGAAACTCCAGATCGCAAATCGTCGATTCTTCGCGCACTTCGCGCAGCGCGGCGTCAAACGGCTGCTCGCCAGCCTCAACCATCCCTTTGGGAAAATCCCAATGCTGATAGGCACGTAACAATAGATAGTGATACGACTGAGCGTCGCGCATCACTACAACTACTCCTGCGGACATGCTTTTCTGTTCCATTGGTCAACACTACCCTTTCCCACTCGCCTCCAGGGCAACAACTCGAGGTGCTGCCAACTTTTTAACTATATGGCAACCTTAACGTTTTTTGTCACTCAAGGCTAGCCAACTTCTCTCGATATCCTTGTATTAGTTCACCGCGGAGGTGGCACCTGTGCAAAAACGCATCGGTAAACATATCAAAAAAATCGCCCTGATCAGTCTGATCAACGGCCTGTTGATCAGCTTTCTTTACGGCGCAGGATTGCTCACGCCACTGGAAAACTGGTCCTACGACGCACGCATGCAAACCATGCGCGCCGACCGGCAGCCCGACGCTAATGTCGCCGTCATCCTTATTGATGATGCCTCATTAAAGGCCTTGGAAAGTTCGCTGGGACGCTGGCCCTGGCCACGATCTGTCTACGCGGGATTGCTGGACTTTTTTGCCCTCGCCCCGCCCAAGGCGGTCATGTTTGATATCACCTTTACCGAATCCCAGCAGAATACCGACGATGATCAAGCTCTGGTCGCAGCCACCGCCGAAGCACCATTTGCCTATCACGCAACACGATTTGTGCTGGATCAGGCGGACGCCTCTAATCAGCATCAGCTAAACCGTCCGTTGCCTGAACAATTTTCCGGCACCTTTTCGCTTAATTTGCGCTACGGCGATACCCAAATCGACGGCCTGACCAGTCTGCAGAACAACAATTTCTATTTACCCTTTGAAGATTTATGGAAAAGCAGCGCCGGTATCGGGGTAGTCGACGTCAATAGTGATAAGGATGGCGTATATCGACGTGTCCGCCTGATGCACCGCTATCAAGATCTGGTATTTCCCTCTCTGTCGACCGCTGCCCTGTTCGATCAGTGGGAACCCAGCGAAATTATCAAACACGATGGCAAACTGCATATTGGCGAACGCACAATTCCACTGGATAGCGACGAAAAATATCTGGTTAATTATTACTCAGAGTTTAAAGCCTACTCCATTAGTGGCATCTTCGCCGCCATTCAACAAATGCAAAATGGAAACACCGACAAGCTGATTGTCGATCCCCGTGAGTTTGAAAACAAATATGTTTTCATTGGTGCCAGTGCGGCAGGCCTGTTCGATTTGAAAAACACCCCAATGGACGCCAGCTTGCCAGGAGTCAATGTTCACGCCTCAATCACCAGTAATATTTTGCAAAATGATTTTCTGCAACAAGCACCTACCTGGCTGACATACGTGCTGATCTGGTTGCTGATTTTTATCACCGTTTACGGGATTTTTCTGGGCAAGCGTGGCGTTGCCCAAGCACTGCTACCTATTGCACTCGGCGTGACTCTGTTTGCCTGTGCCTATTATCTGTTTGGCCAAAACTGGGTAATCAATCTGGCTTCACCTGCGCTGGGCATCGCCTCATCCTGGTTAAGCAGTTTTGCGGTACTGGCATTAACTGAAGGCAAGGAAAAGCAGCGCTTCAAAAATATGATGTCCCAATACTTATCACCAGCGGTGCTCAATACCGTGGTCGACAATCATGAAGAATTTGCCAAGGCCGGCATCGGATCGAAAGAACGTATCACCGTACTTTTTTCTGACATCCGTGGCTTTACCAACATGTCCGAAACCTTACCTCCGGAAAAAGTGGTCGATATTCTCAATCATTATTTTTCTGACATGACCGAAGCCATTTTTGCTGAACAAGGCACCATCGATAAATTCATCGGCGATGCCATCATGGCCTATTGGGGGGCGCCAGTAAAAATGGAACGACACGCTTTTCATGCGATTCGTGCGGCGATGCAAATGGAAAAACGTTTGGTGAATGTCAACCAGTGGCTGACCAATCAAAGCTATCCCACGCTTGCCATCGGCGTAGGCATCCATACCGGGCACGCAATCCTTGGCAACATCGGCTCGGACACCAAGCTCGATTACACCATCATTGGTGACACGGTGAATTTGGCCTCGCGCATGGAAGGTTTGACCAAGCAATACCAGACCTGCGTTCTGATCACCGAAACCACTCAGCAGGATGTCAAAGATGAAATCGTGTGCCGCCTGATTGACTTGGTCCGAGTCAAAGGAAAAAAACAACCGGTTCGCATCTATCAACCGCTAGGAATCATCGCGGAGATGAGCGAACAGGAACGCCGGGCGGCTGAACAACTGGCGGCCATTGCCCAGCAGGCCTTCGACCATTATCTCGCCAGACAATGGCACGAAGCGGCGTCCCTGCTGGCTAAAACTTCGTTGGATTTTGCATTCGACATGCTCAACCAACGTTGCCTGCACTACATGCAGGAAGCTCCAGCGGACTCCTGGGACGGTGTTTTCACCATGACCAGCAAGTAATCCTACTTTTAATCGGAGAATTAACTGTGACTACCATCACACTTTATAATTCTTCTGCCATTAAAGAGAGTTCGCCCTGACGCCGATCCTGTTATCAAGACGAACTGACATTGATCGGAGAACATTTATGAAACGATTGGCGCTACTGGTAGGAGTTGCACTTCTGTCCGGCCAGGCTTATGCCGAGGAATATTTGTATATCCTCAGTGCCAAAGCCAGCATCAAATCCGAACCAACGTTTTCATCCCAAACCATTGAAAGTGCAACCAAAGGCGAAAAACTCGTCACCACCGACAAGAACAATCGCTGGTTCAAGGTACGCTACCATGACAAAGAGGGCTGGATCTCACGCTTGTCCGTGTCTCCCAACCCTCCTGGCAGAGCGGCTCGTCGTTTGGCGCTAAATGACGAGAACCTGCAAGACAATGCCCGCCTGCGCGCATCGTCCGTATCAACCACTGCAGCGGTACGTGGTTTGCAAGGTGATGAGCGTAATCGCCTTGGCCAGTACGAAACCGCCACTGATTTCCAGGCATTGGCAACCGTCGAGAAAATGAGTATTAGTTCGGACAAACTAGTTAGTTTCTTGGATGAAAGACCATTTAAATGATAAACACACTAACAACCTCCCAAAGAACAACTTCTACACTACTTGCCGCCCTACTCACGGGCGGCTTGTTTTTTTCTGCCAATAGCGTTGCCGGGGATTTTCATCAACGTGAACATCAAGTGACCTTGCAGCAAATCACTGACAATGACATCCAGGCAGAAATTGAATTCGGTCAGAACATTGCGGCTCGCATCCTGGGACGCGTTCCGCTGCTTAATAATCCCAAGCTCACTGAGTACGTCAATCTGGTCGGACAGTCACTGGCATCCAATGCCAATCGTCCTGAGTTGGGATTCCGCTTTGCCGTTCTGGATGCAGACTTCGTTAACGCCTATTCCACCCCCGGTGGCTATGTGTTTATTACCCGTGGCGCGCTACAGAAAATGGAAGACGAATCAGAATTGGCGGCCGTATTGGCGCATGAAATAGCCCATATTGGCGAACGCCACATCGTCAATTCCTTCAAGATCAAAGGCAAAGATGAAAACGAGAATGTCACCGGAGCCGCACGACTTCTCAGTGGTGGCAAAGATTCGGCCGCCGCCGCCTTTTTACAAGCGTTGGATCAAGCCGTCGACTTGTTATTTAAAACCGGCTTCAATCACGATGACGAATACGGTGCCGATACCCAAGCCATTTTGTTACTGGCCAGTACCGGATATGACGTCCATGCGCTCAAGCGTTACCTGAAACGTGTCGACAACCGCCATAGCACACAAGAAGCGTCCACTCATCCAATCAGTCAACAGCGGTTCACCGCCATTGACGACGTCATCAAAAGCGAAGGGCTGAACGACTTCAAGGGTGCAACGGCAAAGTCCCGATTTAAAAAGTATTCCAAAGGTGGATAGTGGATATGACCCAGTGGCAGCGTACTTCAACGATTGCCATCGCCGGCGTGATTTCGCTGGCAGCATCGACAGTCATTGCCGATGAATATCACTACAATAATCTGCTGATTGGTGACCGCGCCTCTGGCATGGGCGGCGCCTATGTTGCCGTCGCCGATGATCCGGCTGGCCTGTATTACAACCCGGCAGGCGTGGTATTTTCCGGCGGTGCCGGTTTTTCCGCCAACGCTAACGCCTTTCACCGCACTACCACCCGCTATAAAAATGTACTCGGTGGCAATGACTGGCAACGTCACTCTCAAATTCTGTTGCCCAACTTCTTCGGCATGATCCAACCGCTGGGCCCCGGCACCGCCGGATTTTCTTATGCGATTGTCGACTCGGCACTGGAAGACCAGGATCAAAAATTTTACGACACTCCCGGACCAGGAAATGTGTTCGACATTAACTTCAACAGTCAGGACAACACCTACAACATTGGTCCATCGTACGCATTCAAAATAAACAATTATCTGTCCGTTGGCTTGACGTTGTACGGCCACTACCGTAAACAGGACATGATATTCAATCAGCAGTATCAGCTTACTGATCCCGACTGGAAGATTGACCCAGTCACGGGCAAGCGTACCTCAGATGGTAGTGGCAGTTATTTAAAAGACAGTACCAATACCGTCAATACCAACCACTGGATCAACCAGTACATCACGTTAACCGAATATGGCATCAAACCGATCCTGGGCGTCATGCTCAGTCCCATCGACAAAGTTTCCATCGGCGTAACCTTTTCACAAACCACCTTGCTGCGCTCTCGCAATGATGAACAGCAGAGTTGCTATTCCACCGACTTTAACGGTATCGAAGAGGATCCCACTACCCTGGATCAAAACGGCCTGTGCAAATACAACCAGGTCACCATTGAGAAGAAATCCAGCAATTTCCAACGAGTTTTCCCCTATAATGTCAACGCCGGCATCGCCTATTTTGCCAGTCCACGCTTGCTGCTCAGCGGCAGTCTCAGCGTCTACCAAGGCATGTATGGCATCCCAAAGCCCTTGATCAACTACTCGTTCGGTACTGAGTTCTACATTAACGGTCAGTGGGCTATTCGTGCCGGTGCCTTTACCAATTTCGCAAATACGCCACAGATTGTCGAAGGCCGTACTGGTCAACCTGAGCACGTCGACTTGTTTGGTGGCAGTTTTAGCATCACCAATTTCACCCGCAGCACTTCCATCACCGCAGGGTTGTCGACCAGCCAAGGGACAGGAAAATCTCAGATGGTTGGTGGTCAAGCGCTGGTGCAGGAAACAGAAATCACTTCCATCACAGGCTTTTTATCCACCGCTTATAGCTTCTGATCAATCCAGGGGGAGAAAACATGGACGCCAGACTTATCGGCCCCATGCTTGAGTCCGTCGTCAACATGCTGCAAGTGGTGAAACCAAAGGCATTGTGTCAGGCATCAATACCACATCCATACTTTTGCCATTTCGCACTGATATTGGCGAGTTCTACGTGGAAATTTGTTTCCCGGTTAATGCCCTTTAACGCGGCGAATTTCGCGACGATCGCGTTTTGACGGCCGCCCAGCGGGTGCACCACTAACGTTAAGCAATTTGCGCATGGCCGATTCCTCGGTACGGCGTTTGATACTTTCCTCGCTCTCCTCATACAGCGACTGCGCCAAGGCCGCCGAGCCACGTTTATCTGCCAAATCCAGTACCGTCACCTGGTAAACATCAATACCTCGGGTAATCTGCACCTTGTCACCAATCTGCATTTTGCGGCTGCACTTGCCGCGCACGCCGTTGACATGCACCTTGCCACCATTGACGGCCTCCGCCGCCTGACTGCGAGTTTTAAAGAACCGGGCAGCCCATAGCCATTTGTCCAAACGGACATCATCGTCAATATTTTTATCGTCACTCATGCTTTCGGCCATTTAAACGGTATAATCTGCACTGACTGGAAATTATACGGTATTGGCAGATGGCTGTAGAAATAGAACGCAAATTTACACTCAAAAATGATCACTGGCGTCGGCACGTCCGCCAGTCCAAATCCTATCGACAGGGTTACCTTAGTGGCGGTCAACAATCCTCCGTACGCGTTCGCATTGAAGATCAGCTTGCCAATATCAACATCAAAAGTGCGACGCTGGGCATCCACCGCCAGGAATACGAATATGCGATTCCGCTAAAAGATGCACACGAACTCCTCAATACTTTGTGCGTCAAACCGCTAATTGAAAAAACCAGACATTTTGTAGAACACCAGGGAAAAACCTGGGAAGTCGACGAATTCCATGGAGACAATGCCGGCCTGATCGTTGCTGAAATTGAACTCAGCAGCGAGAACGAGCAATTCCCTCTGCCCGAATGGGTTGATCAGGAAGTGTCCCATGACGTGCGCTACTACAACGTGAGCCTGGTTAAACACCCTTACAAGGACTGGAAATAAGCTTTGATCGCCATTGTTCGCCGCTTGATATTGTTCCCAGTGCTGCTCGTGCTGCTGCTTAGCAGCTGCAGCTCGCCGCAATCGGATACCATTCGTTTCGGTTTGGCCAGCATGCCCGCCAACGTTGACCCACGTTACGCGACGGATGCGGCATCCACCCGCATTGGTCGCTTGATTTTTGAACGACTGGTCGACTTCAACGAAAAAATGCTGCCGATTCCGGCGCTGGCCGACTGGCAACAACAGTCACCGACCCATTATGTTTTCACCTTGCGCCACGCCTCCCGCTTCCATCATGGTGGAGCGCTCACCAGTCGCGATATTAAAGCCACCTACGAATATATCCTGAACGAAAAAAATGCCTCCCCGCATCGAGGTTCGCTTTCCATCATTCAGGAAATTCGCGCACCAAATGAACAAACAATTGAGTTCATACTGACGCGTCCTGACCCACTGTTCCCCGCCTATCTGGTTATTGGAATTTTGCCCGCCGACTTGCAGGCGAAAGATCACCGTTTTGAGCGCGAACCCGTCGGCAGCGGCCCGTTCCGGTTTGTCGACTGGCCCGAAGAAGGCCGACTGCGCCTGCAGCGTAGCGCGGATAAACAAAACGTCGAATTTATCAACGTTCCCAACCCCACAGTCCGCGTGCTGAAACTCATGCGTGGCGAGTTGGACATCATGCAAAATGATATTCCGCCCGAGCTCATCAATTATCTGGTGAAAAATCACGACGTCAACATTCAGCACAGCAAGGGCGCCAACTACGCCTATCTGGGATTCAATCTGGAAGATCCCATACTGGGCCGACTTGAAGTTCGTCAAGCCATCGCCCACGGCATTAACCGGGATGAAATTATTCACTACGTTTTTGGTGATTCAGCGCGCGTAGCCAACGCATTATTGCCACCCACCCATTGGGCTGGCCATAACAATCTGGTGAGCTATCAGTACGACCCGCAAAAAGCACGGCAACTACTGCAACAGGCGGGAGTAAAACTGCCGCTGGAACTGAGTTACAAAACCTCCAATGATCCGTTCCGCATCCGCATCGCCACCATTTTGCAAAGCCAGATGGAGCAAATCGGCGTCCATGTGAATATTCAGAGTTATGACTGGGGCACCTTCTACGGTGATATTAAATCCGGTCGATTCCAGTTATTTTCGCTGGCCTGGGTCGGCATTAAAACACCGGACATCTACCGCTATGTGTTCCATTCTGCCTCAACACCTCCCGATGGTGCCAATCGCGGTCGCTTTACTGACAAGGAAATCGATCAGTTAATTGAGGAAGCAGAAAAGTTCAGCGACCTGCAAAAACAGGCCGAGGTATATCGCCGCCTGCAGGAAAAAATCCACGCAAACCTGCCCTACGTGCCGCTGTGGTATGAGGACAATGTACTGATCAGCCGCAAAAACATCAGCAATTATCGTCTGCCAGTGGATGGTGATTACGACGGTTTGATTTTGGCGAACAAAACACCATGAGTCTGCGTCTGCACATTTCGATTGCCAAGCAGCAACTGCAGTTGTTGCGCGGCAACGATGTGCTAAAAACATTTACGATTTCGACCGCCAAGAACGGCCCCGGCGAAAAAAGTGGCAGCGGCTGCACACCGCGCGGTCAGCATTATGTGCGCGCCAAAATTGGCGACAACCAGCCAATCAATGCCGTCTTCGTGGGACGGCGTCCGACCGGTGAAATCTATCACCCGGAACTCGCCGCGCAATTTCCACAGCGCGACTGGATTCTCAGTCGCATTCTCTGGCTGTGCGGCAACGAACGCGGCAAAAACCGCTTGGGCGACGTCGACACCATGCGCCGTTACATCTACATCCACGGCACACCAGACAGTGAACCCATGGGCATCCCCCTATCGCACGGCTGCGTTCGCATGCAAAACCAAGATATCATGGAACTTTTTGCCGCCATTCCGCCATATTGCCCGGTTTATATCGAATAAAACCAACGTCAGGCGTGAGCTTGATCACACTGTTTCCCTGCCCAGGGCCGACATAAAGTTAGCTCCCCTGACTTGCCCGGACCCATGGACATGATAGACGCAACCCGTAACCCAAACAGCTCGCTGACATCGCAACTGGATTCCGTCCTGGCGGTTTCCACGATGATCATGTCGTCACTGGAAGAAGACACGGTGCGGCAAAATGCCATTGAGGCAACCCGCACCTTGATCAACTGCGATGCCACCAGTTTGTTGCTGGTCAACGAAACCACCGGCGGACTGTATTTTGATGTCGCCATTGGCGATCAAGGCGAACGGGTTAAAACCATTGAACTGGCCAAAGGTCAAGGCATCGCCGGCTGGGTTGCTGAACATCGCGAACCGGTCATCATTCAAGACGCCCAAAACGATACCCGATTGTTTCGCCAGGCAGATAGCAGCTCCGGCTTCAAAACCCGCAACATGCTGTGTGTGCCCATCATGGTGCGCAGCAAACTAATTGGCGTGCTGCAAGCACTCAACAAAAAACAAGGTACCTTCAACGACACCGACAGTCGTATGCTGGCCAGTCTGGCCGCACAAATTGGTGTCGCGCTGGACAACGCCCGACTGTATCACGCCCTCAATGATACGTTTCATGCGGTGATTCAGGTGCTGATTGAAGCCATCGAAAAACGTGATCCCAACGCCGCCGGCCATGCCAAACGCGTCAGCATGTACAGCGTCGCCATCGGTAAGGAAATGGGACTGGATCGTGCCCAACTGGTCAATCTGAAGCTGGCCGCACTGCTACACGATGTAGGCATGATGAGCCTATCCGACGACATGCTGGTGCGCCGTCGCGGTGGCGATGTCAGCAAATTCCGTGAGCAGCAAATCATCAAAAAACATTTGGAAATGGGCACGGATTTATTGCATACCGTCAAGCCGCTGCATCATCTGCTACCCATCATCAAATTTCATCACGAACTGTATGATGGCAGCGGCCCTCATCGTCTGGTGGGTGAAAAAATTCCGCTGCTAGCGCGCATCATTGTCGTTGCTGATCATTTGGACGCGATGCTGAATGATCGCCCTTACGGCACATGCCTGGGGTACGACAGTGCGCTGCTGGAACTGGAACGCAGCGCCGGGCGAAAATTTGATCCCAAGGTCGTCAAGGCTCTAATGCAGTCCAAATCAGTCAAAATGGCGCGCCGTTTTTTCAACTATTGATCTGCTATACTGCGGCCTTGTTTTTTGCGTGGCCGCAGCATGAATCAGATCATCAAACAACGCCCCATCATCTCCGACCATCTCTCGTTTGACGACAAGTTACACCCGGTGCTCAAGCGGGTTTTCCAGCGCCGCCCATTACAGCACAGCAATGACCTCGACTGCGGCCTCAAACAATTACTCTCTTTCCATGCGCTCAAGGGCATGGACCAAGCAGTCGCGCTGCTGCATCACGCCATGCAGACCGAGCAACGCATCGTGGTGGTTGGTGATTTTGACGCCGATGGCGCCACCAGCACCGCCGTTGCCATCAAGGGATTGCGCATGCTGGGCGCTCGCCGCGTCAGCTTTCATGTTCCCAACCGCTTCAAATACGGCTATGGACTCACCCCCGGCATTGTCGAAGAAGTCCACCAGCTGGGCGCGGATTTGATCATCACCGTGGACAACGGCATTGCCAGCTTTGATGGCATTGCCACCGCCAAAACCCTGGGCATGCAGGTGCTGGTCACCGACCATCATCTGGCAGCTGACCAACTGCCCGCTGCCGATGCCATCGTGAATCCCAATCAGCCAGGGGATCTGTTTGAATCCAAAAACCTCGCCGGCGTTGGCGTGATTTTTTACGTGCTGCTGGCCTTGCGCGCCCACTTGCGCAGCATTGGCTGGTTCGAACAACGCACCCTGGCCGAGCCCAATCTGGCAACCCTGCTGGATCTGGTCGCACTGGGCACAGTCGCCGACGTGGTCGCCCTGGATCACAACAACCGGATTCTGGTATCGCAAGGTCTGCAGCGCATTCGCCAAGGCATGGCCTGCCCGGGTATCCAGGCATTGATTGAGGTATCCAAACGCCCCCTGACCAAACTGGTCGCCAATGATCTGGGATTTGGCCTGGGCCCGCGCCTGAACGCGGCGGGCCGACTGGAGGACATGAGCATCGGTATCAACTGCCTGCTGGCGGACAACTTGGGACAGGCCCGGCAACTGGCCGTTCAACTGGATAACCTTAACCAGGAACGCAAAGTCATTGAACAGGAAATGAAAAGTCAGGCGCTGGACGACCTGCGCCGACTGAATTTGGGCAGTGTGGATCGGCTGCCGCTGGGGGTCTGCATTTACCAGCCCGAGTGGCACCAGGGCGTCATCGGCATCCTGGCCTCGCGCATCAAGGACCACCTGCACCGCCCCGTCATCGCCTTGGCCGAAGAAGACGAACAACACCTGAAAGGCTCCGCGCGCTCGGTGGCCGGTGTCCACATCCGCGACGTTCTGGATGCCATCAGCAAACGTCATCCTCACCTGCTGAACAAGTTTGGCGGTCACGCCATGGCCGCCGGTCTGTCGTTGGCCAAAGCGCATCTGCCGGCGTTCCAGCAGGCTTTCGCCGACGAGGTCGCCCATTATCTCAGCCGCGAACAACTGCAAGGGGTGGTCTACAGCGATGGCGAACTGCAGCCGGACGAATTCAACCTGGAAACGGCCATCAGCCTGCGCCAATCCGGCCCCTGGGGGCAGGCGTTCCCGGAGCCTGTGTTCGACGGCCACTTTGAGGTTTTACAGGTACGCGTGATGAGCGACAAACATTTGAAGCTCACTCTGCGTCACCCCAGGCTGCCTCAGCCAGTGGAAGCGGTTGGTTTTAACCAATTGGAACCGGGAGAATCCCCGGCGGTACAAAACGGTGACCGGGTACACCTCGCCTACAAACTCGACATCAACGAATTCCGTGGTGATACCCGACTACAATTGATGATGGAGTGCCTGTTGCCTCAAAACGTCGGCGTGGCACCTGAGACTTTGGAATAATTCTTTGGAATTTCAAATAATTGAGCATCCATCTTCACGTTTTCCCTGGCATCCTGCAAGAATCGCTGATCACCTGCCACATTCCACTCCCTTAGTGGGAATCCCTGGGAAAACGCCAACTCGGGCTGCTGAATAAACATCGCCCGCTGACAATCCCGGGCGGCGGATGATGCATCCTGCCAACCGGCAGCAGCATAGCGCGCCATGTAGCGGCGATAATCACTCAGCTTTTGCAAGCTCGCCGGCAGCATTGAGCGCACCGCCACCAGCTCCAGACAGGGCTGACCAGCCAAATCCAATCGGTGGTGACGCGCCGAAACGCCGGACTGTGTGCGGGCAACATTGCGGGGCATGGCGAAACTATCATCTTCCTGATGCGTCCAGGCCAATGGAATCCGCTGATCATCCGGCATACCCTTGGCGAACACCTCTACCGTACGGCTGCTCATATCCACCGAAAATAACTGATATTGCTCTGCATCAAACAGCCAGTACTTTTGATTATTCCCTCCAACTTCGATTCGTATCCCATTGTCAGACATCAGGTAACGAACGTAACGCTGAGATTGACCGGAGGACTGTTCCAGAAAAATCAGTACCTCGCCGACGGTTTCCGGGCCGCCCGTCCGCAATGGATTGGAACTGCATCCGATCAGCATGACCACAACCATCAATCCCATCCAAACACGCATCCTGCCTCCTAAAGCAATGAATAAAGATAATTGATTTCTTCCTGGGTAAAACCGGCTTCCCGCCGGGCCTGCTCATTGATGGGGGGACGGATACGGTGCCTCGCCCAATCATCAATCAGTTCTTCAAACTTTTGCAGGTCGTCGATACCCCGTTGCTGACAGAGATATCGGAACCAGCGCGTTCCGGATTCGACATGGCCGATTTCCTCACGATAAATCACCTCGAGAATCGCCACCGCATCGTGGTATTTTTGATTCTGCAAACGGGTCATCATTCCAGGCGTCACGTCCAGACCACGCGCCTCTAGTACGCGGGGCACCAGGGTCATGCGTCGCAGCACGTCATCATCGGTGAGTACCGCCATGTCCCACAAGTTGTTATGCGCATCAAAACTGCCGTACTCAAAACCCAGCTTCTGCATGTAGGCCTGCACTAAGGAAAAATGACTAGCCTCTTCGCAGGCAATGCGCACCCAGTCATCGTAGAAACCGCGCGGCAAATCACGAAACCGGTACACCGCATCCCAGGCCAGATTGATCGCGTTAAATTCAATATGTGCGATCGCGTGCATGAACGCAGCGTGACCTTCCTGACTACCCAGGCGACGCATGGGCAATTCGTGATTGGTGACCAAATGGGGGCGCTCCGGCCTGCCCGGATCGGGGACCGGCTCGATCAATGAACTGCCCGCCAGAGGATAGTCCCCCTGCGCCCAGCGCTGGGCCGCCAGCAGCGTTGCCGCAACTTTCTGCTCTGGATTTCTCAGCAGCAAACAATAGCGCGCAACATCGAACAAACCTTGACCGGGTTCTAGCTCTGGACTCGCGTTTTCTACCACCATGACCGATACACCTTTGTCTGAGCGCTCATCCATAAAATTCACAGGCTGATTCTACCTGAATGACAAGGTGCGCCCAACTGTTGGCTCAGGTAGAATGGGCTGATAATCGTTTTCATAACCCCTTTCCCAACAAAGACATGCAGCACACTATTCTACAAGAGATCGTCATCCTGCTCGCGGTTTCGGTTATCGCCGTGGCTGCGTTCCGTCGATTGAATTTACCACCTATCCTGGCCTACCTGTTTGTCGGTGTGCTGGTTGGTCCGCATGGTTGGGGGTGGATTGCCGACACCGAGGGAACGCGCTTCATTGCCGAGTTTGGCGTGGTGTTCCTGCTGTTTACGCTGGGTCTGGAATTTTCACTGCCGCAGCTCGTCGCCATGCGCCGGGATGTTTTTGGCTTGGGCGGCACACAGGTTGTTCTGACCATGCTCGTCATCGGCGTCACTGCCTGGTTGCTGGGCACCAGCGGCGAAGCGGCTATCGTCATCGGTGGTGCACTGGCTTTGTCGTCAACGGCGATCGTCATCAAACAACTGTCGGAACAGATCGAACTGAACTCACGCCATGGCCGCCTGTCGGTCGCCATTCTGTTGTTCCAGGATCTGGCGGTGGTACCGCTGCTCATCGTGGTGCCGGTGCTCGCCGGACAGGGAGAAACCTCACTGACAATGGAACTCGGGCTGGCGCTGGCCAAAGGTGTGGTCGTACTCGCCGCCATGCTGGCGATCGGTCATTGGCTGTTGCGACCGATTTTCCACGAAATTGCCCGCTCGCATTCTTCCGAGCTTTTCACCCTTGCGGTTCTGTTGTTTGCGCTGTCGGCGGCCTGGACCACACATTTGTCCGGCTTGTCATTGGCACTGGGTGCATTCCTGGCGGGCATGATGCTGGGCGAAACAGAATTCCGCCATCAGGTTGAGGCCGATATCCGCCCTTTCCGCGACGTGCTACTGGGTCTGTTTTTCATCACTGTCGGCATGTTGCTGGACATCCACGCCCTGCCCGGAGTCATCCATTGGGTGTTGCTGGTACTCGTGGGATTGATCGTACTGAAAATTTTGCTGATCACCTTACTGTGTGCCGGCATAGGGCATGAAAAAGGCGTTGCACTGCGTACCGGAATTACCTTGGCACAAGGTGGTGAATTTGGTTTTGCGCTGCTCTCGTTGGCTTTCGGTGATGGCATCATTTCGGAAACCGACTCGCAAATTGTGCTTGCGGCGATCATTCTCAGCATGGCACTGACACCCGCCTTGATCCGCTACAACGGTCACGTCGCCAAGTTCGTCTTCGCATCCACCTATGGCAGTGATCGCCAAAAGGCACAGGCTGAAATTGATGCGGCCAACAAAAACTTGAAAGATCACGTACTGATCTGCGGGTTTGGTCGAATTGGACAAAACATTGCGCGTTTTCTCGAGCAGGAAAACTTCCGCTACACCGCGCTCGATCTTGATCCAGTCAGGGTACGCGAAGCCCGCGCTGCCGGGCAAAATGTCAACTACGGTGACTCCACCCATCGCGAAATATTGGAAGCCGCCGGCCTGATGCGTGCCAAGGTGCTGGTATTGAGTTTTGACGACAATCGCGCCACCGAAAAAATCCTGCAGCAGGCCAAGCAACTTCGTCCAGACATTCCCGTCCTGGTACGGACGCGCGACGACTCCAGTCTCGATAATTTGCTGGCATCCGGCGCAACTGAAGTCGTGCCAGAAACGCTAGAGGCCAGCCTGATGCTGTCTTCTTATGTTTTGATGCTACTGAATGTACCCGTCAAACGCATCGTCAAACACGTGCAGGACGTGCGCACCAATCGCTACAAAATTTTGCGCCAGTTTTTCCCCGGACGGGAGATGACTGACATTACGGGTGCCAATGTCAGCCGCGAAGGTCTGCACAGCGTGGAGATTACCAATGGCGCGTTTGCGGTTGGAAAAACACTGCGCGAAATGAAACTGGACGCCTGCAGTATCAGCATCACCGGCTTGCGCCGCGGTGACAATATCGTTACCAATCCTGGAATGGATACGCGCCTACAAACACTGGACGTTGTCGTGTTGTACGGCACACCAGAAGATTTGGAGCATGCCGAAGCCATCTTGTTACGTGGATAAAAAAATAGCTGCCTAGGCAGCTATTTTAATTTTTTCGTTGTCGCCAGCATCAAACCACCTTGATGTGCCAAGGCTCAAAGCGCACGCCAAACGGATTATTCTCGAAATAGCGGATATTGATGTAACCCAAATCCGACAAGCGTTTGAACTCATCGGTCTGCGCAAAATCTTCGGTAAAGTTACGATAGCCATAACCACGCTTGCCCACATCAAAATCGCCAATGCCGTGGAACGAATACCCGGGAGGCGCCAGTGAACGCGAAGCCATGGACAAATTCCCCTTCGATTCGATCGCCTTCAGCACAAACAAATGCATCTGCTTGACCAAACCACGCACACCGGACGTCAGCACAACGTTGTTACGCAGGTCTCTGGCGATCTTGTTGTATAGCGCCTCGGGCTTGCCACGGAACAAATAATGACCACTGCCAGGAATCTTCAAGGTATCTCTATCTGCCACTTTGGCGGTAAACCCGGCAAACACTTTCTCACCATAAAAGCCGTATTCACCGGCATTGGTATAAAACAGCTTCTCGAGAAAATCCTTTTCCTCGGCAGTGAACTCACCCACGCTGCTGTAGCGTCGCCCTACCGATAACGCTCCATCCATGTCCAACATGGAAAAATTGGCATAGCCCACCATTCGCTGAACGTTATTAAGTCGATTAGCCACTTTTTTCAACAAGGCGAACTGACGTTCATCCAGAATAATATCGTCTTGAAAGTGCTCATTAAAATTTTTAATCTTGGTGAGATAATCCTTTACGTGGCGATCCGCCACCGTGTCCATATCGCCCGCCGCCGTCGCCAAGCCCGGAGAACCCGCAACGACCAATCCGGTTGCCATGCTCTTTAAAAACGAACGTCTATCCACTTGATCAACCCCATCAATCCTTCACGCACCAATGGACCCGTATCTCGACCAGCAGCCCCTGCCATGCCACAAACCGGGACCATCGACCTGTCCTCTTCCTTCCTATATCGCACTATTTAAGTCAATTCTTAAACATTCTGCCAGCAAAAATAAAAAAAAGGCCAGCTTTTTATCGGCTGGCCAATTCTTTATAAATTAAGCAGTTAAAAGCCTACAAGAATACCGCCTCGGCTGAAAATCCCTCTTTTTCCATAATGGTGCGCAGCTTATGCAGCGCCTCCACCTGAATTTGCCTGACACGCTCACGGGTTACCCCAATCTGGTCACCCACTTCTTCCAGCGTTGCCATATTCTGGCCATTCAAACCAAACCGACCGATGACCACTTGGCGCTGCTTGTCGTTCAGCTGCTCCAACCACTCATCAAGATGACGACTAAAATCCTCGTCCTCCAGTTTCAATATCGGGTCAGAGTTGTTTTCATCAGGAATGGAGTCCAACACCGAACGACCGTTTTCCTGACCAATTGGCACGTCTGCCGAAGTGACGCGTTCATTCAGCGCCATAATGCGCTTCACATCTTCGGCTGGCTTTTCCAGAAAACGGGCAATTTCTTCAGGGCTTGGTTCATGATCAACCGTCTGGGCATATTGACGGGCAACTCTAAGGTAGGTGTTTAGTTCTTTGACAACGTGAATAGGAAGGCGAATGGTACGGGTTTGATTCATCAGCGCGCGTTCTATTGTTTGCCTTATCCACCACGTTGCGTAAGTGGAAAAACGAAACCCGCGTTCTGGATCAAATTTTTCGACGGCATGGATCAGTCCCAAATTACCTTCTTCGATCAAATCGAGAAATGCCAAGCCTCGATTCAGGTAACGTCGAGCAATCTTTACCACCAAACGCAAATTGCTTTCAATCATGCGCTTGCGAGCAGACTCATCGCCTTTTTGTGCCAGACGCGAGAAATACACTTCTTCCTCGGCACTTAACAATGGCGAAAAGCCAATTTCATTCAGATATAACCGCGTAGCATCCAATTGGCCCTCGGATACATCAACGACGACGGCAACGTCTTCGTCTTTCTCATCCTCGACGAGCTCATCCTGCTCGATCCAACTCACGTCATCTTCCGTGGGAACCATCCTGTCCTCCTTCTAGCGTGGCGCTAAGTTTTTATTCTAGTATTGTATTCACGCCGCCTGGGCAGCCGTTGCTCAACACGAAAACTATCACGGTAACGCTGGCAAAATCGACAAAGGATCAACTGCTTGACCATTGCGGCGCGTCTCAAAATACAACAGACTGCGACCATCATCGGTTTGTCCCATTTTAGCTATCATTTGCCCTGACTTGACCGTTTCCCCCTCTTTCACTAATAACAACTGGTTATGACCATACGCACTCAAAAAAGCTCCATTGTGCTTGATGATAATTAGCTGTCCATAGCCAACCAAGCCACCGCCAGCATACACCACTTTACCCGCAGAAGCTGCATATATGTTCTGCCCTAGCTGGCCCTCAATGTCAATGCCCTTTTTCTGCCGATTATCGTGTTGATGTATCTGCGCGCGAGATTTTGTCGCTGTTGGCCAACGCCATGCGAGCGCGCCATCCGCAGGAACAACAGGTTGCAATGGCGCAGTTTTTACTGCGGGCTGCTGAACAGGTTTCTCAGGAGAAATTTTCTTGGCCGGTGTCGGCGCTTGAGCACGCGGAGCAGTCGATTTACGCACACGATCAGGATATTCGTCCTCCCACCATTGTGGCTCTGGCGGCGCAACCCGCAGCCACTGGCCTTCAGAAATTTGATAGGGAGGTCGTAGCTTATTCCAGCGGGCAACATCGCGATAATCCTGACCATATCGCCAACCAATGGAATACAGTGTTTCGCCACGCTCAACCTTGTGATGCACCAAAGTTCCGCAGCCAGAGAGCAATAATATGAAAAAAATGCTGCAGACCCGGCCAAGCTGGGCAATCACAGTTTGTATCATCTGCTCACTACGTAGATGACAACGATAGCTGCCACCAGTAACCAGCCGATGTATTCAATGTAATGTCGCAAAGTTGTTTCCATGCGCTCACCTCCCCAACGAATCACCAGCGCCACGGCAAAAAACCGCAGGCCGCGCCCAATCAGCGATGCGAGTAAAAACGGCACCAATGCCATTCCGGCAACACCTGCCGCAATAGTGAAAACTTTGTAGGGAATCGGTGACACACCCGCAATAAACACCACCCATACACCCCATTCACCAAACCAGCGTACCGCCGTTTCATACGCAGACTGGTAACTTGGATTGGCTTGAATGATGGGTTCGACCAGATCAAAACCAAACACACCGATGAAATATCCGAACGCACCACCAAGCACCGAGAAAATCGTGGTAATCATCGCAAAATGCAGCGCACGCGAAGGATTTGCCAAACACATCGGCGCCAACATCACATCCGGCGGAACCGGAAAAAAAGAAGATTCAGTAAAACTCAAACCAGCCAAATAGTAACTCGCCCGACGATGCTTCGCCCAAACAAGAACCTTGTCGTACATTTTGGAAAACATGCGCATTACTGAACACCACCTAACAACGGTACAAACTGCACTGCATCAAGAATTTGTTGCTGATAGCCTTCTTCTTCACGAATGATCAGCTTCAAAAATTGTTGGCCATTTTCCGACGATGGAATCACCAGCCGACCACCAATACGTAATTGCGCCAGCAACGCGGGCGGCACGCCAACTGGCGCAGCAGTCACCAATATTCCATCAAATGGCGCGTGTTCCGGCCACCCCAGGTTTCCGTCATCGTATTTAAAACGCACATTGGAAATTTTCAGTTCGCGCAAACTGCCGCGCGCACGCATTTGCAGCGCACGAATGCGCTCCACGGTAAATACTTCACCAACCAGTGGTGCCAACACCGCCGTCTGGTATCCGGAACCAGTGCCTACTTCCAGCACTTTTTGCAGTGGCCCGCCAGCCAGTAGCAACTCTGTCATCCGCGCAACAATGTAGGGTTGGGAAATCGTTTGGCCAAATCCAATAGGCAACGCCGTATCTTCGTAGGCGCGACTGGACAAGGCTTCGTCCATAAAAATATGGCGTGGAGTACTGCGCATCGCCTCAAGCACCGGCAACGACCGAATTCCCTGCGCCTGGAGCCGCTGTACCAGTCGTTCGCGGGTGCGTTGCGACGTCATGCCTATACCTTGCAACCGACTATTCATTCAGCCCTACACACCCTTTAGCCAAACAGACAATTCCTTCAATGCCTGATGCCGCGTCAGGTCCACCTGGATAGGGGTGACCGAGGCATATCCCTGGTTGACCGCCCAAAAATCCGTGCCCTCACCTGCGTCCGCTTCGGGTCCCGCCGGGCCGATCCAGTAAACCTCTTTGCCACGCGGATCGAGCTGACGAACAACAGGTTCGGCCTTATGCCGATTACCCAGCCGGGTAGGCAAAATTCCTTTCAATTCATGCAGGGGAATATCAGGTACATTCACATTCAGAATAGTGTTGGCAGGAATCGGCGCATTCGCCAAATGCTTTACTACCCTCACCGCCACCGCTGCAGCCGTGGCCAAGTGCTGACCATCATGCCCCACCAAAGACACAGCAACTGCAGGCAAGCCCAAGAAACGGCCCTCAATCGCTGCCGCCACTGTACCGGAATAAATGACATCATCCCCCAGATTGGCGCCATTGTTGATGCCAGAAACCACCAGGTCGGGTTCCTCGCTCAGTAAGCCAGTCAATGCCAAGTGGACGCAGTCCGACGGCGTTCCTTCCACTCGAATCACGCCGTCACTCATTCTCTGCGCGCGAATGGGCAAATCCAGGGTCAGCGAGCTGCTTGCACCACTTTTGTTTCTGTCGGGAGCCACCACCGATACGTTACCAAGCGACCGCATCGCCTGAGCCAGCGCCAGTATGCCCGGCGCGGTGTAGCCATCATCATTGCTGACTAGAATCTTCATGTTATTTTTCAAGGAAATATCCAAATCGGTTGAGTATACCTTGGTTTCATCTGAGGCAACAGCGAAGCGTTTGGACGGCTCTTCCATCGCAATGTGCGCTGCCGTATACTGAGCGACTTGGTTTTACCGGAAAAATTCGGGCAATGGCGACGTCATCTAAAACAACAAAAATATCTGACGCTGAGCGAGCCCTGTTCCTGGACGCAGTGGAAGGTGCCCGTCGTTTACAGCACGACCGCGTCAGCTTGGAGCAGCCAAAACGCGCTGCAAAACGTCCTCTGCGGAATGATCCCCTGGCGCAAAGTGCTCAGCTCATATCAATTCACGACGCTGCTTTTCCTGAGGATTTGCCCCAGCAGGAATTCCTTGCCTACCAAACAGACGGCTTGCAGCGTTCCGTTTTACGAAAACTTCGCCGCGGCCAACTCCCACCAAGTACACGAATTGATTTGCATGGAAAAACAGTTGAACAGGCCAAACTCATCCTCGCACAAGTATTGGAAAACTCAGATCGATACGGGCAAAATCTGCTCATTGTGCATGGCCGAGGCCTGAGCTCCCCACAAGGGGAAGCGATACTCAAACGACGCGTCGCCTACTGGCTGCGTCAACACCCTAACGTATTGGCATACTGCTCTGCCCAGCCGCAAGACGGCGGCACCGGGGCAGTTTATGTACTCCTAAGAAAATAACCTCACTCAGCATCCCGATGATAAAACGCCGTATCAAACGATATATTCCCGACAAGCACACGCTGTCGAATCATAAGTCATTGAAAATATTTGGTGATTTAATTTTAGCCAACAACCTTTGGCACTTGAACCGCAAATCGGTCAGCGGCGCATTCAGCGTTGGCTTGTTCTGGGCGCTCATCCCCATGCCATTCCAAATGCTGCCAGCGGCCGCTTGCGCGCTGATATTCCGCGTCAATCTGCCAATCTCCATGGCATTGGTTTGGTTAACCAATCCCATTACCATGCCCCCAGTTTTCTACGTTACCTATCAATTGGGTGCCTGGATCCTGAATATTCCTCCCAGCCCCTTCGAATTCGAACTTTCCTGGGACTGGCTAAGTCATGAGCTTGACCACATCTGGAAACCATTTTTGCTGGGTAGCATTATCTCTGCGATCAGCGCAGCGGTTCTAGGCAACATTCTGGCAAGGTTCGGCTGGCGCATGCTGGTTATACATAACTGGAAAAAGCGTCAGAAAAAAATGCAGTCCAAACGATAAGATGATGAAATCTGCCGCGGCTTTTGCACTTTTGCTCGCGTTGGTTTGGCTAACAGGGTGTAGCTCAGAACACACCCCAAGCTATGCTCTGCCCGACAATTTAAGCCTGCGTCAGTACCAGGGCACAGAACAGGCAAACTACGTCATCAGCGGCCAGTACACGGGGCAAGACGCACCGTTGAGCATTAGTGGCGACATCACACTCACCTGGCAACCCAACACTGCGACCACCGCTGGTATCTCCGCATTACAAAATAAAACCTTGTTCACCGAGCAGTGGCGCAGCAATATCGTCAATTACCCACCGTTTTTCATGGAACGTACGTTCTGGCAACAAGACAACGGACAACTCGTGTACGCAGGCTTTCGCCTAAGCGCGCAAGGCGAGATCTATTGGGCTGCGCCGCTCAACGGCAGCGGCCCGGATGCTGGCATCGCCTCGCTGGGTGCTCCCACCCCCGAAGCCCCCGCCTTGCTGAGCTACGAATTATGGCGATGCAATAACGGTGTCTGTAGCGAAAAAGTCGCTAACGTCACCGAAGGTTATCAATACCTGGGCATAGAAAAAGTCGAAACCCCCTACGCAGTTTTCGACACTCTGCGTTACCAATACCAATTGGAGATCGTCGGCGTTGCCAGTCATCCTGAGTTGAACTTACGGATCTCGGGTCATAGCTGGATTTACCCACCGCTGGGGCCCGTCAAATTCAGTTGGCTGCTGTTTAACGATCAGGGCACAACTAATTTTTCGCTGGGCCTGCTAACCTCCACCAACATCCCGCTACCGCCTCCAAGTCAATAATTTTGACTTGGTTAAATTTTGCTCCACGTGGAACAAAATTTTGACGCTCTCGTTACCATCGATAAATCACACCAGAAAACATTGGCTTAGCGCTTAAAATTTCATCCACTCGGTTAATTTCGGGCATATCAAACAACCACATACACCCCCCGAAAACATTGCAAACGATAAATTGCGCATCCCCACTGAATCACATAAGCTTAAAGCCAACGCCGCGAATTAGCACAAAAATAGCAGGTCAACGGTATAGCCGTTGCAGCAACCACGTTCATTGTCATCATCAGGGTTGAATCATGACTGAAGGGAAGTTAGACGTTATTCAAAGCGATGTGGCCAACACCCTTTGCTCGGTCGTCAGAGAACGCAGCAAACGTTCGGCAGATAAACTCGCATTCCGTTATTTCGATAAAACGACAAACCGCTGGCAAGACTACACCTGGCGCCAGTTCGAGCAGCGCATCTGCCATTTTCAAGGGGGGCTAAAGCAGCTCCAGATCAAAGCTGGCGATTGCGTCGGCATCATGCTGCGAAACTGCCCCGAGTGGGTTCTCATGGAGGTCGCAGCGCTGCGCCTCGGCGCAATTACCGTCCCGTTGTATCCCAACGATCGCCCGGACAATGTCAGCCACATCGTCAATCAGGCCAATATCAAAGTTGTTCTTATCGAATCACAAGCGCAGTACGATATCGTCCGCGAAGCCAGCCACAGCTTTGAAAACACCCCCATGCTACTATCGCTGGAGCGTTTTCCCACCCAGGCGTCACTACCAACACAGACAGTCAATGACTGGCTGGTCGGTGCCACACCCTGCCGTGACGACGAGATGCACATAGCCAAGACCGAAGATCTTGCCACCATTATTTATACCTCTGGCACCACCGGCCAGCCCAAAGGCGTCATGCTGTCGCATCAAAACATCCTGTTTAATGCCCGGGCCGGGGTAAAAGCCCAACCGGTATACAACGACGACCTGTTTCTGTCATTTTTGCCGCTGTCCCATGCCTTGGAGCGCACTGTCGGACTTTACATCCCGATACTGTGCGGCGCGAGCGTCGCCTTTGCCCGCAGTATTCCACAGCTAGCCGAAGATCTGCTGACAATCCGCCCCACGGTCATCATCACCGTGCCGCGAATTTTCGAAAAAGTGTACGCCAAAATCTCCAATCAACTGGAAGAAAAATCCCCCTTGGCGCGCAAGCTATTCCACTCCACCGTCCACATTGGTTGGCATCGGTTCGAGCAACAACAGGGACGAGGCCACTTTACGCCTTCCATGTTGTTATGGCCCGTGCTCAACAAACTGGTCGCGGCCAAAGTACTCGCCAAATTAGGTGGTCGGCTGCGCTTTGCCATCAGTGGCGGTGCACCACTGCCCGAAACCATTGCCCAAACCTTCATCGGCTTAGGGCTACCCATTTTGCAAGGCTATGGTTTAACCGAGGCCAGCCCGGTCATCAGCGTTAACCCTGACCACAACAATCACCCCAGCAGCATCGGCCCTGCCTTGCCTGGAATAGCTGTTCGCGTCGCCGATGACGGTGAACTGCAGGCACTGAGCCCGGGCAACATGCTGGGCTACTGGAAAAACGAGCAAGCCACCAAAGAAACCTTCACTGCCGATGGCTGGCTCAAAACTGGCGACCTGGCGCGAATCGTTGACAACTACATTTACATCACCGGTCGCAAAAAAGAGATCATGGTATTGTCCAACGGTGAGAAAGTACCGCCGGTGGATATCGAAATGGCCATCACACTGGACCCGCTGTTTGAACAAGCCATTGTGATTGGCGAGCAACGTCCCTACCTCACCGCTGTGATCGTTCTTGAACATGAGGCATGGAAAAAACTCGCCGCCAAACTCAACGTACCAATCAGCGCAGACAGTTTACAAAGCAAAGTGGTGATGGATCATGCACTCAGCCGCGTCAGCCAATGCATGCACGCCTTCCCAGGTTACGCACAGATTCGCAAGATACATTTGTCGCTGCACACCTGGACCGACGCCAATGGATTATTGACCGCCTCGCTAAAAATGCGCCGCAAACCGCTGATGGAGTTTTATCAGCAGGAAATTGAAAAACTCTACGCATAAAAAAAGCCCTCGTAAGAGGGCTTTTTTTCGGATGAAAATCAGTTACAGGTATCGCACTTCAACGACTTCGTATTCACGAACACCGCCTGGTGTTTGTACACTCACGAAATCGCCTTCCTCACGACCAATCAACGCACGCGCAATCGGTGCGTTCACTGAAATGCGACCTTCCTTGATGTTCGCCTCGTCGTCACCCACGATCTGGTAAGTTACCTCACCACCGTTTTCCTCATCGGATAAAACCACCGTGGCGCCGAAAATCACTTTGCCATTGGCATTAACTTCGGTCACATCGATAATTTGCGCGTTCGACAACTTGCCTTCAATTTCCTGAATGCGACCTTCGATAAAACCCTGCTGCTCACGCGCAGCGTGGTACTCCGCATTTTCTTTCAAATCACCGTGTTCACGCGCATCAGCAATAGCCTGGATGACACGAGGACGCTCGACAGTTTTTAGATGATTCAATTCTTCACGCAGTTTTTCCGCACCGCGCACTGTCAAAGGTACTCTACTCATCCCGCCAGCTCCTTATGTAAACTTTGAATTGAATTAACGCTGTTTTTATCCAGTTGTTTGATCGCTTCAGCCGTCGCCAAACCACCTGCAATTGTCGTGGTGTAACACACTTTGTGCTGCAACGCTGCGCGACGCATGTCAAACGAATCAGCAATCGCCTGTTTGGTTTGCGCAGTGTTAATAATCAAATTCACTTGACCATTCTTAATCATATCCACGATATGCGGACGACCTTCGGTCACTTTATTCACGCGCTCGTTGGCAACACCTGCCTTGGTCAACGCATCTGACGTGCCGCCAGTAGCGAAAATATTGAAACCACTGCTGACCAGCAGCTTCGCAACTTCGATCGCTTTGGACTTGTCACTGTCCTTCACGCTGATAAACGCATTGCCTGAAGAAGGCAAAATTACGCCTGCGCCCAACTGCGCCTTGGCAAATGCCTCACCGAAAGTCCTACCCACGCCCATGACTTCACCGGTAGATTTCATCTCTGGACCCAACACAGGGTCAACACCAGGGAATTTAATGAACGGGAACACGGCTTCTTTGACCGAAAAATACGGCGTTTTCGGCATTTCTTTCAGACCTTGCTGAGGCAATGTTTGACCGACCATGCAACGCGCTGCGATCTTGGCCAAAGGCACACCCATCGCCTTGGAAACAAACGGCACGGTACGAGACGCACGCGGATTAACTTCGATCAGATAAATCTCTTCGCCTTTAACCGCAAACTGCGTATTCATCAAACCTTTCACGCCCAATTCCAACGCCATCATGCGAATTTGTTCGCGGATGCGTTCCTGAATGGATTCGCTCAGATTGTATGGAGGCAACGAACACGCGGAGTCGCCAGAGTGAATTCCCGCCTGCTCGATGTGTTGCATAATGCCGCCAACAACAACATTTTCACCATCGGACACCGCATCAACGTCAATTTCAATCGCGTCATCCAGGAAACGATCCAGCAATACTGGCGAATCGTTGGAAACAGATACGGCCTCGCGCATGTAGCGCGCCAAATCTTCTTCGCTGTAAACGATTTCCATCGCGCGTCCACCCAATACATAAGATGGGCGAACAACCAGTGGGAAACCAATTTCTTTGGCCAATTGCAGCGCCTGCTCTTCACTGCGCGCAGTAAAGTTTGGCGGCTGTTTCAAGCCCAGTTTTTGTACCATTTGCTGGAAGCGCTCGCGGTCTTCTGCGCGGTCAATCGCGTCAGTCGACGTACCGATAATTGGCGCACCAGCTTTTTCCAGCGCGTTAGCCAATTTCAGCGGCGTTTGACCACCATACTGCACGATCACGCCCTTGGGATTCTCTTTGAGAATCACTTCCAACACATCTTCCAGTGTCAGCGGTTCAAAGTACAAACGATCCGATGTGTCGTAGTCCGTAGAAACCGTTTCAGGATTGCAGTTAACCATGATGGTTTCGTAACCATCTTCACGCATGGCCAATGCAGCGTGCACACAGCAGTAGTCGAATTCGATGCCCTGACCGATACGGTTTGGACCACCGCCCAACACCATGATTTTGTCTTTATTGGTCGGCTGTGATTCGCACTCTTCGTCATAAGTTGAGTACATGTACGCCGTTGCTGTCGCAAATTCCGCCGCGCACGAATCAACCCGCTTGTACACCGGGCGCACCGCCAGTTTATGACGATATTCGCGCACGCTGTTTTCCGAGCTGCCCAACACTTTTGCCAAACGCGCATCAGAGAAACCTTTGCGTTTGTACTGGCGCATCGTATTGGCATCGATGTCATTCAAGGATTTGCCACGGATTGCGTTTTCCATCTCCACCAACTCCTGAACTTGGATCAGGAACCAGCGATCAATCTTGGACAAATTAAACACGTCATCCAGTGAAAAACCTGCGCGGAATGCATCACCGATGTAGTACATACGATCAGCGCATGGCACTGCCAGATTGTGGCGAATCAGATTATTGCGCTCTTCGTCTGGCAAATTGCGATCAACGATTTCATCCAAGCCGGTTTTGCCGGTTTCCAGGCCACGCAATGCTTTTTGCATGGATTCCTGGAAGGAACGACCAATCGCCATCACCTCGCCCACAGATTTCATCTGTGTCGTCAGAGTGGCATCCGCCTGAGGGAATTTTTCAAATGTGAAACGTGGAATTTTGGTAACCACGTAATCGATGGACGGCTCAAATGACGCCGGTGTCGCACCACCAGTAATGTCATTTTGCAGTTCGTCCAGGGTGTAACCCACGGCTAATTTTGCCGCCACTTTGGCAATCGGGAAACCAGTCGCTTTGGAAGCCAGCGCCGATGAGCGTGACACGCGAGGATTCATCTCAATAACGATCATGCGACCGTCATCAGGATTGATCGCAAACTGAACGTTGGAACCGCCGGTATCCACACCGATTTCACGCAACACCGTCAGCGAGGCATTGCGCATGATTTGATATTCTTTGTCCGTCAGCGTCTGTGCTGGCGCCACGGTGATAGAGTCACCGGTGTGCACACCCATAGGGTCAAAGTTTTCAATGGAACAGATAATGATGCAGTTGTCCTTGCGGTCACGCACCACTTCCATTTCGTATTCTTTCCAACCCAGCACGGATTCTTCGATCAACAGTTCATTGGTCGGTGACAAATCCAAACCGCGTTCGCAAATTTCGCGATATTCATCGTGGTTGTACGCAATACCGCCACCGCTGCCACCCATGGTGAATGACGGACGAATAATCGCCGGATAACCGATGGACGGAATCACCTGCTCGGCTTCTTCCATGCTGTGTGCCACAAAAGAGCGCGGCGTGGACAAACCGATTTTGGTCATCGCCTCGCGAAAACGCTCACGGTCTTCCGCTTTGTCGATGGCATCTTTGGAAGCACCGATCATTTCAACGTTGAATTTTTCCAGCACGCCATGACGATCCAGATCCAGCGCACAGTTCAACGCCGTTTGGCCACCCATGGTCGGTAACAACGCATCAGGACGTTCTTTTTCGATGATCTTGGCGACAGTCTTCCAATGGATGGGCTCGATATAAATCGCGTCCGCCATATTGGGGTCGGTCATGATCGTCGCCGGATTGGAATTGATCAGGATGACACGAAAACCCTCTTCGCGCAGCGCCTTACACGCTTGAGCGCCGGAGTAGTCGAATTCGCAGGCCTGCCCGATAACAATCGGACCGGCACCGATGATCAAAATGCTTTTAATGTCGGTGCGTTTTGGCATGGTTTCTCAATAATCTCGTAGTAAATTTAATTAGGCCTTGTGCGCCACAATCATGTCGGCAAAGCGATCAAACAGCATTTCCACATCGTGTGGACCCGGGCTGGCTTCGGGATGTCCTTGGAAGCTGAATGCAGGCACGTCGGTACGGCGAATCCCCTGCAGGGTTTGATCAAACAGCGAACGATGCGTAGCCACCAAATTCGCTGGCAGATTTTCTTCCAGCACCGCAAAACCATGGTTCTGGCTGGTAATCATCACCTGCCCGGTTTCCAAATCCTGCACCGGATGGTTGGCACCATGATGACCAAACTTCATCTTGCCGGTTTTGGCACCACTGGCCAACGCCAACAGCTGATGCCCCAAGCAAATGCCAAACACAGGAGTTTTGGTTTCCAAGATCTGGCGAATCGCTTCGATAGCGTACGTGCAGGGTTCAGGATCGCCTGGGCCATTGGACAAAAACACGCCGTCTGGCTTGAGCTTCAACACCTCAGCTGCGGGCGTTTTAGCGGGCACAACCGTCACACGGCAGCCACGATCCACCAGCAGACGCAGGATATTGCGCTTCACGCCGTAGTCGAACGCGACAACATGGTGCGGCAAATCCTTCTTCGCCATGTGCGGATGACCTTCACCCAGCGCCCATACGCCATCCAACCACTCGTATTTTTCTTCGGTGGTCACTACCTGCGCAAGATCCAAGCCCTGCAGACCGGTAAATGATTTGGCTTTGGCCAGTGCGCCGTCAGGATTCAACCTGGGACCGGCCATAATACAGCCATTGAGCGCACCTTTTTCGCGTAGCAGGCGTGTCAGACGACGAGTGTCGATATCTGCAATCGCCACCACGTTGCGCTCTTTCAGATACGCATCCAATGACTGTTCACTGCGCCAGTTACTAACGATAGGCGACAATTCGCGAATGACCAAGCCCGCGGCATATACGCCAGGGCTTTCCGCGTCCTCGCTGGTGACACCGACATTACCAATATGCGGGTAAGTCAACGTGACAATTTGGCGGCAATAGGAAGGGTCTGTCAAAATCTCCTGATAACCAGTCAGCGCGGTGTTGAATACCACTTCACCGACCGTGTGACCTTCTGCACCAATAGAGACCCCGTGGAAGACGCTACCGTCTTCAAGGGCAAGAATGGCTGGCTGCCTCAAGGTATCCCCCATGTATACGTGCAAAAACGGGAGGTATCCAACACTGGAACCCCCCGTCAAAAATTCGCTTGTCTTATATGCGACCGTTTCGGTGCCGGGATTGTACGCAATCCAGACTAAAGTGTCTACGGACACGAGACCAGTTTTGACCACCCTAACGATCAATGAAGCAGCAATCAATGCTGCTCAAACAAGCACTTAAAGAAGGTAAGTTAGGTTATTTGTAGCTGTAATCGAAGCGAGTTATCTTCAGTTCGCCGTCCTGAATACGCAAACTGACCTGAAGATCGCCCTCAAAAGTTTTAAGCTTGCTGTTATCATCGCGCACAACCCGAACAAGGAAGCGTCCCCGCCCCTCAACCTGGCCGATGCTGCGATTCCAACGCATGTCGTTCAAATCAAACCGCCGGAAAGACGTGCTCTCAAACAGTGAACGGTAATCTGCCGAGATCTGATCAACCCCACGCCGGTCATTGGTCCGGGCTTCCGTGGCAAACAAGCTGATGAAGCTGCGCAAATCACCATTCTCGTAAGCCGCACGGAATTCATCCACCAACTGCTCAACCTCTTGCACAGTTACCGGCTGAGGTTCTGGCTTGGCCGGTTTAACTGGCTTCTCTGGCTTTGCCGCTGACTCTTTGGCTGCCGCCGGCTTGGGTTCCTTCACAGGCTTGGCAGGTTTTTCAACCTCCGCTTTGGGTTCCACTGGCGCAGGGATCGCAGGCTCCGCAACCATTGCAGCTTTTTGATCCGGATTCTCAGGTAGTTTATCAGCTACCGCCGGAGCAGCATTGGCTGCATCCAACTCTTCCACGGGCAAACGCTGAATGGGGGTAGCGTTGCTGCCACCAACCGCATCACCCGCTGGCGCCAACCCGGCAACTTCCAACGACGTTTCCCGCGCCAAGTCACTTTTGACGCTATCCGCCCAGTCACTTTCAAAAAAGTAACTCACACCACCAACCACCGCAAACAACAGAACCAACCCCACCGCTGAAACCCGCTTTTTCCAGTCTCCACCCTTATTGCCGGAACTAGCCATGGGAGGAGGCGTTTGCTCGACCGGCTCGGGAATAATTTCCTGTGGTGGCGGCGGCAATTGCGACATCATCACCGGCGATCCCACGGTCGCAGGCCGCAACGTCGAGACAGACTCCACCACAGGTACAGCATCCGCCGCCGTTGGCGTTGCGGTGGCATTGCCTGCCATCTCGGAATCCGGCAATTTGCCTACGCTCGCGAGGAACGCATCATACTTCGCTCGCCCCTCATCGTTGCGCAAGGTGGCGTAGGCCTGATTGATCCGGCGAATATAGGTGCTATCCCAATGTTGTTTGTCACGCTCCTGTTCAACCTGGAACAGGCGGAACATGTAGCGATAGTGATTTTTAATTTTTTCAGCGTCTGCCGAGGTGTCTATCGCCAATCGACGATAATAGTCACTGCTCTTTTCCAGCAACTGCTGCTTAAAGCAGGCACGCAACGCATCACCCAGCGGCTCTCGCTGCTCATTGGTCAACAAGCCTTTGGTGAACACCGCCAACGACTGCTTGCCCAGCGCCAGCTCCAGCAACACCGTCATGTAGACGGGCATGGGCTCCAGGGCGGGCTGCTGGCCATCAAGCAATGCCTGCAGCACGGCAACAATCGCGATATCCGGGTTCGTTTCGTCGAAGGGAACCACCACCACATCCTGACGAGGCATGGCCATCGTCGACGCCGAAGCGTTACCTCCGCTGACCAAGCGCAGGCCAACAGGCGGCGGCGTGCGATCATCCGTCGTCTCAAGCATGCTGCTATCAATGGCGCTGGTCAGCTCATTGCGCGCATATTCCAACTGGCTGGCACTGACCGTCTGCAACGAATCAATCTGACTGGCTCGATCCGGATGCTCAGTTTCGAGCATCAATTCGCGGCCCACAGTACGCACCGCGTCGGTATCAATTTCGTAAAGTTCTTCCAGCGCCGAGTATAAAAACAGACGATCACAGAAGGTATTGATGCGACGAGGCACGCCCCGCGTCAGCAGGAACACCATATCCAGTGCACGCGACGTCACCACCGGACGTTCTTGCCAACCGGCTACCCGCAGGCGATGCAAAATGTAATTGTGGGTTTCATCCTTGTCCATGGGCTCAAGGTGGGTCGCTGCCACCACCCGCTGGCGCAACTGCTCCATATCCGGGCGCTGCAAAACATCACGGAACTGCTGCTGGCCCAGCAGAAAAATCTGCAGCAGCGCGTGTTTGCCGTGGTAGAAATTGGACAACATCCGCAATTCTTCCAATGAATCGACGGGGAGATTTTGTGACTCATCAATCAGCAGCAGGCAGTGGTAGCCAGCGCGATATTTCGTCAGGAAGAAATTTTCCAGACGATTAAGCAACGTCGCTTTGGGAACGTTTTCGTGGGAAATACCAAACGACGCAGCGGCCATCCGCAGCACATCATCAGCTTCCAGGTGAGTGGTATTGAGTTCGCCGACAATGACCTTGTCGCGGCCAATTTCGGTCAGAAGTTCGCGCGCCAGCGTCGTTTTACCGGTACCCGGCATACCAGTGACCACAATGAACCCTTCGCGCTGACTCAAGCCATAACGCAAATAGGACAGGGCTCGCTTATGCCCCTGGCTGCCGAAGAAAAATTCCGGATCAGGATTCAGACGAAATGGCAGCGATTTAAAACCGTAAAACTCGTTATACACTCAATATTTTCCCTAGGTCCGTATGACCGCATTCACCCGGTTATCGGTGAAACCACAGACAAATTAACCGTTAGTCAGTTCATTTCCATGAAAACGTGTGGATTATAAAGGATTCGTGCAGTACAGACAGTATTTTGCGTAAAAAATTTCGACAAATCTGCCCTCTCCCTCGCCATATTCCCGACGCTGACCGGTGTTTTTACCATGATTTCCCCCGGCATCAACATCCCACAAACGCACTATTCGCCAAAAAACAGTTCCGATACAATGGGTTCTAATCACACGCAGGACCCCTTCCCATGACCGATACCGAGCATCCCTTCGCCCCCTATATCCGCATCCTGGGTAAAGGAAAAAATGGCAGTCGCAGCCTGACCCTGGATGAAGCCCGCGAATCGATGCAGATGATACTCAATGACGCCGTCGACCCCATGCAGCTAGGTGCCTTTTTGATGCTGATACGCGTCAAAGAGGAATCCGCCGAAGAAGTTGCCGGTTTTGTCCAGGCCAACCGCGACACCACTGGCAAGCTGGCCCTGCCCCCTGTTGATCTGGACTGGTCGAGCTATGCCGGCAAGCGCCGCCAACTTCCCTGGTACATGCTCAGTGCCTTTTTGCTGGCTGGGCACGGCATTCGCGTTTTGATGCAGGGTTCCAGCCCGCACACGCCAGGACGAATCTACAGCGAAGACGTGCTACCCCACTTCGGACTTTCCAGAGCCCATTCCATTGCAGCGGCGGCCAACGATCTGCAGCAGCACAATTTCGCCTACCTGCCACTGGATGTTTTCGCACCGCGTTTGCAACAAATCATCGACTACAAACCCATCCTCGGACTGCGTTCGCCGGTGCACACCGTCGCCAGAATGCTCAATCCGGGCAACGCCGCGCATTCTATGCAGGGAATATTTCACCCAGGTTACCAACGCATTCATCAGCAAGCCTCGCTGCTGCTGGGCGACAAACACAGCTGCGTGTTCAAAGGCGAAGGCGGTGAAGCTGAACTCAATCCCGATGCCGACTGTGAAATCTATGCCGTCAATCAGGGCGTCGACAGCATCACCCACTGGCCAGCCATGTTTAGCAAGCGCCACGTCAAAAACGAAAGCATGGATGTGTCACAACTGAAACAAGTTTGGCAGGGCTCACGCGCAGACGAATACGGCGAAGCTGCCATCATTGGCACTTGCGCCATTGCGCTAATCACTCTGCAGCGGGAAAAAACGGCCGATGCGGCATTGGCGCTGGCGCGACAACTTTGGCAATCACGCGACAAAACACGCTTCGATTAATGATCCGATCGCATTAACTGCTGCCAACCATCACCTGCGCCGTTCGATGCCTCATGACTCATCGCCGTCGGTGTTGCTGGAATCATCAGCAGATTGAGTTGTGGTTCGCGCAACTCAATCTGCAGCGTGGCGACATCGGCGATGGTTAAATAAACAATTCGCTTTCCTGTTTTGGCCAGGTCTGCCCAGTATTGCCAATTAGGCTCGCTAACCCGTTGTCGCTGCGCATCGCGACGACACCACTCCACGATAACTTCATCAACCTGCTCATCCACAAACACCCAATCGGCTTTTTGCATTTCCCGACTGGCCTTGAGGCTTAGCATTTCTACATCATCGGAACCAATACCGATCACCGTCAACTGCGCCCCGCCCGACAACGCAGGATCAGTTGCACTTAACAGTTGCGCGATTTGCTGCTCTGCCTGGGAAATATCACCACCAGCAAGCACCTGTCCGCCAATTCGCCCTTCAAAAACACTTTCCCAAAATCGCCGCCGCCCCGCCATGCTGACAATGTTATCTTTCACCTGCTGTCTAAACACCGCCGCCAACTGCGCCAATCGCCCGTATTGCATTGGGATCAATGCCTCCAGACGTGCGCGCAGCATTCTGGCCAGCACCGGCGCACTGCCACCACTGGACACCGCAACCATTAACGGCGAGCGATCGATAATCGCCGGCATCACAAAACTGCACAGCGCCGGACTATCCACCACATTCACCGGTAAATGCCGCTGTTTGGCGAGCTCAGAAACCTGCGCATTGATATTCGCATCGTTGGTCGCCGCAATCACCAAAGCCACGCCGTGCAAATCATCCACGCAAAACGTGCGCATTGCCACGCTAACTTCACCACGATCACGCCATGACAGAATCGCGCCGCAACATTGTGGTGCAACCACAAACACATCTGCACCGGCTTTGAGCAACAACCCCACTTTGCGTGCGGCCACATCACCAGCGCCCACCACCAGCACGCGCTGCTGCGTCAGTTGCAAAAAAATCGGAAAATATTCCATCGCTCACCCAATACTCATTCGAACACATACATTGTCCCGTTATTCAGTCGACGGAACAATGCCAATGGTGCACACTAGGCTGCTGCTTTTTTCGCTGGAGACCATCATGAACACCACCATCGACCCCAAGTGGGGACAACCCGATCCCACCCATGATCCCTACACGCTGGCCAATTTTCAGCCCAGAGCAACCGACGTGTTAATCACCACCGGCCCCAAAGCCGGCACCACCTGGATGCAACAAATACTCCATCAACTACGCACAGGTGGCGATGACACATTCAGCAACATTGACGATGTCGTTCCCTGGCTGGAATTTCCGCGCCCAGAATTAACCCAGGCGCAGCGCCAACAGCAACTGGAACAGATGAGCAACCCGCGCCTGTTCAAAACTCACTGCACTTACGAGCAAACTCCAGGCGCTGACATCGCGCGAATCATTTTAACTTTTCGCGATCCTCGCGACTGTTGCGTCAGTTTTTATCATCATCTTCGCGATATGACTGACGAAGCGCGCGAGGCGCACAATATTCCCGTCCCCTCGTCTCTTGAGCAGCACGTTGAAAAATGGCTGGGATTTGGTTCCTGGTATCGCAACGTATCCAGCTGGTGGCCACATCGCAACCAGGACAATGTGCTGTTACTGCGTTATGAAGATTTGCTGACTGACTTTTCGGCCAACATCGAGAAAATTTTGCACTTCCTGGACTGGGAACTGACCGATGCCCAGAAACAACGCGCCACAGAATTCGCCTCGTTCGCCTGGATGAAGCAGAACGCGTCGCGCTTCATGATGCTGCGCCAAGGAAAGCCAGCGTTTAAGCCTTACGGTTTCATTCGCAAAGGTCAAAGTGGCGATGGTAAAGCCCACTTAACCCCTGAGATGGAACAGGCTATTCTGCAAAAAGCCTACGACAGCCTGAGCGATGATTGTCTTGCCTTTCTGCATCTACGCTGATGATGCCTGCTGAATTTTTTCCAAAAAGAAAGCGCCACGTTGAGTGGCGCTTTTTGATTTCTTGGCCAGAATATTCTAGCTGCGTTTCCAGCTGGTTTTACCGGCAGCATCTTCCAGAATAATTCCTTCAGCCTTGAACACGTCGCGAATGCGATCCGCTTCTGCCCAGTTTTTGTCGGCCCTGGCCTGGTTACGCTGAACAATCAACGCTTCAATGTCAGCATCGGACAAACCACCTTCGCTGGCCAAACCACGGAAATACCCATCCACATCTTGCTGCAACAAACCAAGCTGGGCACCAAAACCACGCAACACGCCCGCGATTTCTGCCGCAGCCTGGGTTTTGCCTTCGCCTTTGAGACGATTGATTTCCTTAACCACATCAAACATCACCGAAAACGCTTCAGCGGTATTGAAATCATCGTTCAGCGCAGCGTAAAAACGCGTGGCGTATTCGCCAGATTCCGTCCCCGCCAGCACGGGCAAATCACGCAATGCTGTGTAAAAACGATCCAGCGAGCCTTTGGCCTGATCCAGATTGTCCTGGCTGTAGTTCAACGGACTGCGGTAATGGCTGGACAAAATAAACGCCCGCACCGTTTCTGCCGAATATTTTTTCAGCACATCACGCACGGTGAAAAAGTTGCCCAGCGATTTGGACATTTTTTCCTGGTCCACCATGATGTGACCATTGTGCATCCAGGTATGCGCAAAACATTTGCCGGTTGCACCTTCGGACTGGGCAATTTCATTTTCGTGATGGGGAAATTTCAAATCCATGCCGCCACCATGAATGTCAAAGCTGTCACCCAAACAATGGGTAGACATCGCCGAACATTCAATGTGCCAGCCTGGGCGACCATTGCCCCAGGGCGATTCCCAGTAAGGCTCGCCCGGTTTTGCGGCTTTCCACAGCACGAAGTCCATCGGATCATCTTTGACTTCATCGATTTCCACGCGTGCCCCGGCCTGCATATCGTTGAGCGAGCGCCCAGACAATTTGCCATAGCCTTCGAATTTACTCACGTCGTAGTACACGTCGCCATTGTTCGCTGCGTAGGCCAAACCTTTTTCAATCAAGGTCTGCACCATCTCAATGATTTGCCCAATGTACGCGGTGGCGCGCGGCTCCTGATCAGGACGAATCACGCCCAGCGCATCAGAGTCCTTGTTCATCTCATCAATGAAACGCCCAGTCAGTGCATTAAAATCTTCGCCATTTTCGTTGGCGCGTTTGATGATTTTGTCATCGATGTCGGTGATGTTGCGAATGTAAGTCACCGATTTCTCGCCATAGAGTTTGCGCAAATGACGATAGACCATGTCGAACACGACCAGTACGCGCGCATGCCCCAAATGGCAATAGTCGTATACGGTCATACCACACACGTACATCCGCACATTGTTCGGATTCAGCGGGGTGAACTTCTCTTTCTTTTTGCTCAGGCTGTTATAAATTTGCAACATGATTGGGCGCTTCTTTTCTTTACATCAGACAGGCGCGCAGACGCTGGGCGATACGCTCGGGGCCTAAAATCACCATCAATTTGGACATTTCCGGTCCACCCAATTCGCCAGTCATGGCTGCCCGCAGCGGCGTAAACAGAGCCTTGCCCTTGGCGCCGGTGTGCTTTTTGATTTCATCGGAGAAGGCCTTGAAATCGGCAGGATGCAAATCCAGCGCAACCAAAGCCTGTTCAAAAAACTGGCGACCAGCATCCACAACAGCTTCGCGCATATCGTCGGACAAATTGAGCGGATCTTCATAAATTACTTTCGCCCAATGCAACGCGTGCTCAGGGAAGCTGACATTGGCACGAATCAAATCGATAAACTCGGCGCGTCGCTCCTCGCCCACCAGATCACGAACTTCCAGCCCCATCCAGTCCCAGATTTTTGCTTCATCAGCTGCCGCCAACGCCTGGTGCTGCCAATGCAGCAATTGATGCGGATCGTATTTAGCCGCAGATTTGCCCAAGCGCTCCAGTGAAAACTTGATTCCCAAATCGTCCACCGACATGAATGTGTCGTCTTCGTAATAATGACCCAAACGCGCCAGATAATTCACCACTGCTTCAGGCAAATAGCCATGCGCACGCAGTTCGCGAATGCTGCGACTGCCATGACGCTTGGACAACGGTGAACCATCATGGCCAACAATCATGGAAATATGCGCGTAGGTCGCTTGTGGCAAACCCAGCGCCTGCAGAATCAGTTGCTGGCGCGGCGTGTTGGCCAAGTGATCTTCGCCACGCAATACGTGGGTTACTTTCATCAGCGCATCATCAATCGCATTGCTGAAGAAAAACGCCGCCGTTTTGTCGCCACGACGAATGATGAAATCACCGATGTCGTTGGCAGCAAAACTCTGCTTGCCACGCACCAGATCTTCGAACTCAATCTGTACGTCTTTGGGCACGCGGAAACGCAAGGTCGGATTGGGATTTTTCTTCAGCGCCTGTTCGCGTTGCTCGGCGCTCAGGTGGGCGCACTTGCCACTGTAGCGCGGTGGTTTGCCTGCGCTGCGCTGGAATTTACGCTCCAGGTTCAGGTCAGTTTCTGAACAAAAACACGGATAGGCCGCATCCATCTCGACCAGCTTGTCGTAGTAGGCGTTATAAATCTCGGCGCGCTGAGATTGAAAATAGGGTTCCTGATCACCGCCGACAATGGGGCCTTCCTGCCAGTCCAAACCCAGCCAGGTCAAATCCTCCTGCAGCGAGTGCACAAATTCCATGCGGCTGCGCTCTTCATCGGTGTCCTCAATGCGCAGCAAAAAACAACCGCCCGCGCGTGCTTTCAGCGCATTGAACAACGCGGTACGGGCATTTCCTAAGTGAATGTAACCTGTGGGACTGGGCGCAAAGCGCGTTTTTACCGACATAATGTTTGAAAACCGTCTTGTTTGGCGTTGAATAATGGGCGCTAATTATTGTCCACGAAGGAATAGTTTGTCCAATTCCCCCAAGCCCAACTGCACCCAGGTGGGGCGGCCATGATTGCACTGGCCGCTGCGCTCGGTACGTTCCATGTCCCGCAGCAAAGCATTCATTTCAGCAATGGTCAGGCGGCGATTGGCGCGCACCGAGCCATGACAAGCCATGGTGGCCAGAATTTCGTTGCGCTTTTCCTGGATGCGGGTGCTACTGCCCAGCTCCACCAGGTCAGACAACACATCACGAATCAGCTCGCTAACCTCTGCCTCGCGCAGCAGCGCAGGTACCTGGCGCACCGCAATGGTCTCAGGTCCCATCACGTCCAGCTCAAAACCAAATTGGCTGAACAGCTCGGGGTTTTCCTCAACCAGGCGACTTTCCCGCTCGCTGACTGCGACCATAATCGGTACCAGCAGCGGCTGGGCGCGAATACCCTCGCCCTCCAGCGCAGTTTTCATCCGCTCGTAGGTGATTCGTTCGTGCGCCGCATGCATATCGACCAGCACCATACCCTGTTCGTTTTCTGCCAGGATGTAGATGCCTTTGAGCTGGGCAATGGCAAATCCCAGCGGTGGAACTCGCTCCTGTTCCGCAGGCGATTGCGCTGCGGCCATGGCAAACCCGGCATCCATTCCACCTGTCCGAGGCGATGGTGCGGAAAAAACGGATTGATAGGCCGGACGCGATTCCTGCACCGCCAGGCTCATGTGCTGCTGTTCTGGTCGCGACGCGGCCATCGTGCCCGACATCGACGACGTCAAATTCAATGCTGGGCTGCTGGATTCTTTACCAACCAACTGCTCCGGCTTCACCTGCGCCAAGGCATCGTGCAGTGAGCGAAACAGAAAATCATGCACCAGCCGACCTTCGCGGAAACGAACTTCGCTTTTGGCCGGATGGACGTTTACGTCCACCAGAGCCGGGTCCAGCGACAAGTACAACACGTAGGCCGGATGCCGCCCGTGATAAATGACATCCTGATAGGCTTGGCGAATGGCGTGGGTCACCAAGCGATCCTTGACCATGCGACCATTGACGAAAAAGTACTGCAAATCCGCTTGGCTGCGAGTAAACGTAGGCAAGCCCACCCAGCCACGCAGCGTTAATCCCGCGGCACTCATTTCCACGTGGACCGCGCTATCGATAAACGCTTTGCCACAGATAGTTGCCACCCGTTTTTCCATACTGAGCTGATCAGTGGCCGCAGGCAGGCGAAACACTTGTTTGCCGTTGTGTTTAAGCTGTAAACCCAGATCGAATCGTCCCAACGCCATGCGCTTGACCACCTCTTCGAGATGGGTAAATTCGGTTTTTTCGGTGCGCAAAAACTTGCGACGCGCCGGGGTATTAAAAAATAAATCGTGAACCGCGATAGTCGTTCCCACCGGATGGGCCACGGGCTCCAGATCCAGCACATCGTCTCGACCATCGGCGCGCACTTTCCAGCCGGTTTCGTCGTCAATAAAACGGGTTTTCAACTCCAAACGCGACACCGAGCTAATACTGGGCAAAGCCTCGCCACGAAACCCCAGGCTTCCCACGGTTTCGAGTTCTTCCAGTGAATAGATTTTGGAAGTAGCGTGCCGGCTCAGGGCCAGCGGCAGGTCGTCCTTGTGGATGCCCGAACCGTCGTCGCGGATGATGATGGACTTGATTCCGCCCTGCTCAATGTCGATGTCCACCTGGGTTGCACCGGCATCGATACTGTTCTCCAGCAGCTCTTTTACCACCGAGGCTGGGCGTTCGACCACTTCTCCAGCGGCAATCTGGTTAGTGAGAACAGCAGATAAGCGTTTGATTCTTCTAGGATTCATAAGCAATTCATGGCTGGCAGTCGCAGTATTATACCGCATCCCGCCCAGCCATGAGCAGCGCCTTCCCAAAATCAAAAACGGCAACCGAGGGAACTCGGTTGCCGTTCACAATTCGGCTGAGAGGGTTTAGAACAACTCGACACTGCCCTCGCCGGTTCTGGCGTCGGCGGCGATACTGATTGCCGTTTGAATGGATTTGCCTTCCATCAGTGCCTCGAACATCAGACGATCTTTTTCGGTGTTGTAGCGCGACTTCATGTCACTGCGGAATTGCTCCCAGGCCGCGGCGTCATAGCCCCCCTGGCGTTCCAGCATTTGCATCATTTTGTTCATACTGCGCACATTGTGCTGCAGGCGCTGGGTTAATTTGTCATAAAACTGGAAACCCACCGTACTGTCCTGCACTTTATCCAGATAGGTATCGCAAATTTTTTCTAAATTTGCTTTGGCGGCCTGCTCTGTCTGCGCCACCTTCAGCCCCGCCAAGCCGACTTTGATTTCATGTACATCGCGCACCATGTCCATAAACGTTTTGGTCAGTTCCCTGATCGATTCTGCAGAATCTTTCAACGATAGGTTTATTTCGGCCTGCGAGACTTTGAGAAACTGCTCAATTTCCCGTTCCATTACCGTCTGATCCCGCTCTAGCATGCTCATCAATATTCCCCCTTTTCTGACTCAATTTGCTTTAGGCGTAAGTACGTTTAAGCACACTTTGCTTTTTGTCCCGTCGCCAAACGCGTCCTTCTTGAATATGGACACCACCGACCCAACGATCAATGCCATTCAATGTGATGTTGTCGGTCGTTTCCGCCAAAATACTAAATCCGATATTCGTGATATAAAAATGCTGCCGCATAAAGTCTTCACTGCGAACTTCAGGAATCGGCGTATTGCGCTTCAGTGCCAGTATTGGATGCTTACAGGTGAGCATTCGATGCAAAATTCGTTTGCAGGCCTGCAGATTCATAAACGGCATGTGTTCCTTGCGCTGGGCCATCTCAAAAATAGCTCCCGGCAAACTGACTCCCGAATACACCACTTGCGCAATTTGCCTTTCCGAGCGCGACAGCCCGGTTTCTTTTTCCGGGTATTCTTCCAACAGACGCACAATGGCATCTTTCAAAAATGGCAGTAATGGCATTTTTTCATCACGCAAAGCCATTAATTGCTTGGGAGTATCTGCTGTGATTGCTTTCCAGACGCGAGCCGCCAGGTCCATCTGGTTTACCGAAATATCAAACCGGTCTCGGTAGAGCTTTTTAATTTGATCCGGGTGCAAATTTTCCAAGCCGGTAAAGCGAAACACGCCACGCACGTGGCCGGCATACACCAACTCCAAACGAACCCCGGACATTGTCTGCTGGGAAAACCAATTCAGGAGTTGTAACAACTGCAACTGATCCAGCAGGTCGTGATCAAACCACAAGCAAACGCTGTCAAAACGCCGAAACTGGCGCAGCGCTTCGTCACGTCGTTCAAAATTTCCGTAAATGGAATAAAACGTACCCCAATTTGCGTCGGCAAAATGCTTGGCGCGAATTTCCGACAAGGTTTCCAAAGACTCCGCCAGAATGGGTCCTTCGTACAGCGGATCGCGCCAGGCGAGACCCTCGCCTTCAATCCCTGCCGCCTTTATCAGCGCCAAGGTATCTGGATGATTGACAATATGGAGAACTTTTATGGTCATAACCCTTGTTTTTCAACCAGTTACATATAAAACCAAATAAGGCGCGTTGACTTCCCGCCACTACAACTTACATTTGCACAATCGATGCCTGACAAAAGAAATTAAGCCAAATTACACTGGTGATGAGTATAGAAATGCGCGGATGGGCAGAGTATAATCACGGCCTCTTTTAAATAGCCCGAAAAAGCTGGTGGTTAAAGAACAATATGGCGAAAGAAGACAATATCGAAATGGAAGGCACGGTTGTTGATACCCTGCCCAACACCATGTTCCGCGTAGAGTTAGAAAATGGCCATGTGGTTACTGCGCACATTTCTGGAAAAATGCGCAAGAATTACATTCGCATTCTGACCGGCGATAAAGTCACCGTGCAGCTGACACCATACGATCTGTCCAAAGGACGTATTGTTTACCGCGCCAAATAAAAAAAGCCGACTTTAAAGTCGGCTTTTTTCTCACATCGTTTCCCGGTCTTACGAAATCGTCGCAATTTCCTTCACAATTTCGTGGACCAGTTTGTCGTCGACAACGCGGATGATGACCTCGCCGCCTTCCGCCAATTCACCGAACAACAACTCTTCGGCCAATGGCTTCTTGACGTTTTCGCGAATCACTCGCGCCATGGGACGCGCGCCCATCAGCTTGTCGTAACCTTTCACAGCCAGCCAGTCGCGCGCTTCTGGAGAAACTTCCAGGTGTACGCCCTTCTGCTCCAACTGCACTTCCAGTTCCATGATGAATTTGTCCACCACGTGACCGATCGTGCGCTCGTCCAGCGATGCAAATTGGATAATCGCATCAAGACGATTGCGGAACTCAGGTGTAAACACGCGTTTCAGCGCTTCCATACCGTCCGTACTGTTGTCCACTTCCTTAAATCCAATGGAAGGACGACTGGTCTGTTCGGCACCCGCATTGGTCGTCATCACAATAATGACGTTGCGGAAATCCGTCTTGCGACCGTTGGTATCCGTCAGCGTACCGTGGTCCATCACCTGCAGCAGCAGGTTGTAGACATCCGGGTGAGCCTTTTCGATCTCATCCAGCAACAACACCGCATGAGGATGCTTGTTGATGGCTTCGGTCAATAGGCCACCTTGGTCAAAACCAACATAGCCAGGAGGCGCACCAATCAGACGTGACACAGTGTGACGCTCCATGTACTCGGACATGTCAAAACGCACCAGCTCAATACCCAGGGTCATCGCCAACTGACGAGTCACCTCTGTCTTACCAACCCCTGTCGGGCCAGTAAACAGGAAGGAACCAATCGGCCGAGATTCGTTACCCAAACCTGAACGCGCCATTTTAATGGCGGTCGACAAGGTTTCGATAGCTTTATCCTGACCAAATACCGTCATCTTCAGATCGCGCTCCAAGTGACGTAACTGTTCCTTATCAGAACGAGACACGCTCTTTGGTGGGATGCGCGCCATCTTGGCCACAATATTCTCGATATCCACCACACCGATGCTCTTCTTGCGACGCGACGCAGGCAGCATACGCTGGCTCGCGCCTGCTTCGTCAATCACGTCAATTGCCTTGTCGGGCAAATGACGATCAGTGATGTAGCGAGCAGACAATTCAGCCGCTGAACGCATCGCCTGCCGAGTAAAACGAACCTGATGGTGCTTCTCGAAGCGGTCCTTCAAACCGTTAAGAATCTGGAAGGTCTCTTCCACGGTAGGCTCAGGCACATCGATTTTCTGGAAGCGACGCGCCAAGGCGCGGTCTTTTTCAAAAATGCCGCGATATTCCTGATAAGTGGTCGAACCCATGCACTTCAACTGACCGGATGCCAACATGGGCTTGATCAGGTTGGACGCATCCATCACGCCACCAGACGCAGAACCTGCACCGATGATGGTATGAATTTCGTCGATAAACAGCACAGCATTGGGCTGACGTTGCAATTGATTCAGCAGCGCCTTCAGACGCTTTTCAAAATCACCGCGATACTTGGTTCCAGCCAGCAGCGCACCCAAATCCAGCGAGTAAATCACTGCATCGGACAGGACTTCCGGCACTTCACCATCGACAATCAGCTTGGCCAGACCTTCTGCGATCGCGGTTTTACCCACGCCGGCCTCACCCACAAACAAAGGATTGTTTTTGCGGCGGCGACACAACACCTGCACAGTGCGTTCGACTTCTTCTTTGCGGCCGATCAGCGGGTCAATCCGACCCTGCATGGCCATTTCATTCAAATTAGTGGCATATGCCTCTAACGGACTCTTGTTACTGGAGTCGCCAGCTTCCTCATCACTGGTGGAAGGAGGTGCGACACCACGCTCTTCCTCGTCACCGTGAACTTTGGAAATGCCGTGGGAGATATAATTCACCACATCCAAGCGAGTCACGTTTTGCTTATTCAGGAAGTAAACCGCTTGCGATTCCTGTTCACTGAATATGGCCACCAGCACATTGGCACCAGTGACTTCTTTCTTTCCAGACGATTGCACCTGGAACACAGAGCGTTGCAACACGCGCTGAAAACCCAGTGTGGGCTGAGTTTCCCGTTCCTCCCCGTCTAGCAACTGGGGGGTGGTTTCATCAACAAAGACAGCAAGATCTTCTTTAAGCTGGGGCAAGTCCGCACCACAAGCACGCAGCACCGTGGCAGCAGCAGGGTTGTCCAACAAGGCCAGCAACAGGTGCTCTACCGTCACAAATTCGTGACGTTTTTCCCGTGCTTCCTTGAACGCATGATTAAGAGTGTTTTCCAGTTCTTTGCTTATCATAATCTCAGCACTTTCTGGGTTGGATCACTAAGCCTGTTCCATCGTACACATCAGTGGATGTTCCCGGCTTCGCGAATAATCGTTCACCTGAGCTACCTTCGTTTCGGCAATCTCCCGCGTGAATACCCCACATACACCCTTCCCTTGGGTATGTACCTGAAGCATGATGCGAGTAGCCATTTCCTCGTCCAATCGGAAAAAGTATTGCAAAACTTCGACCACAAATTCCATCGGCGTGTAATCGTCGTTCAACAACACCACTTTGTACAGCGGCGGCCTCTTTAATTCAGGCTTGGCCTCAAGTACACGGGTCCCAACATCCTCTTCAGTAATATGATCGTCACTCATGGCTAAGAAGTTTAATCTAAAATTAGTTCCTAAAGGGATTCCACAATACCACCTAAAGTCACAGGTGATTCATCGTAAAAACAATAAGTTGCAACTGTCACGCAATACTCTTGGATTATACTACATAGCCACAGAAAGCGCCCGCCTGTCAAAGCACCGTCGTAAAAACATATTTTCCCTTGTAAAAAAGGTTAAAAAAACACCACAAAACCCTTGACTTGCTGTTCTACCCAGCAGGCAAGTTGGCTATACTGGAGCGAGTGTCCGTCGACTTGGCGTCAGACCACGCGATAACACAGTTGTGGATTTAATAATAAGTATTAAAAAATAGGGAGACATAAACCATGGCAATTGGCGTAGTAAAATGGTTTAACAATGCAAAAGGTTACGGTTTCATTTCGGCTGACGGCAGCGATGCGGATATCTTCGCGCATTTTTCCGCTATCGAGATGGATGGCTACAAAACCCTGAAACAAGGCCAACAAGTTCAGTTTGATGTTGTCGACGGTCCTCGCGGCATGCACGCCGTAAAAATCCAACCTGTAGACGCAACAAGCACCAATTCCTCATCCCAAAAAGCAGAATCCCCGAGCCTGGAAACCGCTTGACCACCCCTTAACAAAACCCTGCGAGAGCAGGGTTTTGTCTTTTGTATTCACTCCAACGATCAATAGCGTCGCACGCTGCGACCAGTGGCAGAATTTGATACAATCGCAGTGTTTTGTTAATCACCTAGTACGCTATTGCCCTATGAATCAAACTCTGCCCAAGGTTGTTGTTGGCGTTTCCGGAGGAGTCGACTCGTCAGTCACTGCCCTGCTGTTGCGCAACAAGGGATACCCCATCCAGGGCGTGTTCATGAAAAACTGGATTGACATCCATGGCGACGGACAATGCCCCATTGCGGAAGATCTCGCCGACGCTGAAAACGTTTGCAACACACTTGGCATTCCTTTTAGCCAGGTTAACTTTGCCCCTGAATATTGGGATCGAGTATTCAGTCATTTTCTTGCCGAATACAAAGCCGGTCGAACACCCAATCCCGACATCCTATGTAACCGTGAAATCAAGTTTGATGTTTTTTTAAAAACAGCATTGGACATGGGCGCAGAATACATTGCTACCGGCCACTATGCGCGCAATCGTTTGATTGATGGCCAATACCATTTGCTGCGCGGACTGGATGCCAACAAAGACCAGTCATACTTTCTGTACACGCTGGGACAAGCACAGCTCAAGCACACCCTTTTCCCCGTGGGTGAACTTGAAAAACCGGAAGTTCGCGCCATCGCCGAGCAGTACCATCTGCACACCCACGATAAAAAAGACAGTACCGGGATTTGCTTTATAGGCGAGCGCAATTTTACTGACTTCTTGCAGAACTACCTGCCCGCCCAGCCGGGATCGATGCAAGACCCTGATGGCAAAATCATTGGTCAACATAATGGACTGATGTATTACACCCTGGGACAACGCAAGGGTCTGCAGATCGGTGGTCGAAACGACTCGAGTGAATCGCCATGGTTTGTGGTCGGAAAGAAAATCCGCGAGAATATTCTCGTTGTCGCTCAGGGACACGAGCACCCGCTACTGCAAAGTCAAACACTGCATGCCGGACAATTGCATTGGGTCAGCGGCTCCATGCCGCCACTTCCCTACCACTGCTACGCCAAAACGCGCTATCGCCAAAGTGATCAGGCATGCACCATTACCGATATTTTGCCAAACGGCCAAATTCGAGTAGCATTCGATCAGCCGCAGCGCGCTGTCACTCCTGGACAATCGGTAGTATTCTACCAAGGCGAGGATTGCCTCGGCGGAGGCGTCATTGAACATGTCGATGGAATTATTTATCAATAACAGTGAAAACTATGTCGTATCGTGATCAAACTCTTGCCCTCGCGGGCATGTTTCAAGCGGGAGACCTTGTCCGCCAAGTGGCGCGCGAAGGCAACTGTGTGACTAATGATTTTGTCACTGCAGTTAACAGCATTTTAAAAACGGATGCACCAACCACCGAAGCTGTCTATGGTGGACCTCAAGGGGTCAAACATGGGTTAGAGCTACTGGCTGAACTCTACACGCCGATGAACAAGCAGCGTGATATGGAGGTAACTCAATATGTACTTGGTATCGCGCATCTGGAGAAAAAACTTCATCAGCATCCCGACTTGCTCAACAAACTCACCAGCGGTATTGAACGCGCCAATTCACAAGCCGAAATGTTTTCGCCAACACATGAAAATGTCATCGCCAATCTGGCAGACATTTATTCCAACACCATCAGCACACTAACGCCTCGCATCATCGTCAATGGTGAGCAAGGTTATTTGAACGATGCTGGCAATGCGGCGAAAGTCCGCACCTTATTGCTCGCACTGATGCGTTCGGCCGTGCTGTGGCGGCAGAAAGGCGGTCGACGCTGGCAGTTTTTGTTTAGTCGCAAAAAAATAATGTCCACCGCCAACGAATTATTGCGTGAATGCTAAATAACAAAATTGGCGTTAGCAAATAAACAAAAAGGGGCCTTTCGGCCCCTTTTTATTTTTGCTCAATCTCAGTGAGATTAGGCTACAGTTTCAACATCCACGGCTTTCATGCTCAAGCGAATGCGACCCTGCTTGTCGATTTCCAGTACTTTAACGCGCACACGCTGGCCTTGGCTCAGCTTGTCAGAAACATTTTCTACGCGCTCTTCAGAAATCTGTGAAATGTGCACCAAACCATCTTTACCTGGCAGGATAGTCACAAATGCACCGAAGTCCATAATCTTGGAAACAGTACCGTCGTAGATCTGACCTACTTCAACGTCCATGGTCAGTTCTTCAACGCGGCGCTTGGCAGCCATGCCCGCAGCACGATCCACAGAAGCAATCTTCACTGTACCGTCATCAGAGATGTCGATGCTGGTGCCGGTTTCTTCAGTGATCGCACGGATGGTTGCACCACCCTTACCGATAACATCACGGATACGATCAGGATTGATCTTGATCGTCACGTAACGCGGTGCGTAGTCTGACATGTCTTCACGATGCGCGCTCAGTACAGCATTCATCTTGGACAGAATGTGCAAACGGCCACTGCGAGCTTTGTCCAGTGCCACTTCCATGATTTCACGCGTGATGCCCTGGATCTTGATATCCATCTGCAGCGCGGTAACGCCATCTTTGGAACCGGCAACTTTAAAGTCCATATCGCCCAGGTGATCTTCGTCACCCAGGATGTCAGTCAGAACCGCAAACTCGGAACCTTCCAGAATCAGACCCATCGCGATACCAGCAACCGGTGCTTTCAACGGTACGCCTGCATCCATCAGCGCCAGCGAAGAGCCACACACGGAGGCCATGGAGCTGGAACCATTGGATTCAGTAATTTCGGAAACCACGCGAATGGAGTACGGGAAAGTTTCCATGTCTGGCATCACACCTGCCACACCGCGTTTTGCCAAACGGCCGTGACCGATTTCGCGACGCTTGGGAGAACCAACAAAACCGGTCTCGCCCACGCAGAACGGAGGGAAGTTGTAATGGAACATGAACGGCTCGCGATATTCGCCCTCGATGGCGTCAATCATCTGCGCATCACGCTCAGTACCCAGGGTAGTTACCACCAGCGCCTGAGTTTCACCACGGGTGAACAATGCGGAACCATGGGTACGCGGCAGTACACCGGTACGAACAGTAATCGGACGCACTGTGTCGGTGTCGCGACCATCGATACGTGGCAGACCTTTGATGATCTGGCCGCGCACGGTGCGCTTTTCCAACGACGCAAACGCGTCGCTAACTTCTTGCGCAGACCAGCCTTCAGCGGCATCGTCTGCCTTGGCCAGCGCAGCAACAGTGGCTTCGCGGATTTCACCCAGACGGTTCAAGCGAGCCATCTTTTCTTGAATTTTGTACGCTTCTGCCACACCAGAGGCCGCTTTTTCGCTCACTGCACTTTCCAGCGCAGTATTCTTTGCGGGCGGAGTCCAATCCCAAGCAGGTGTGCCTACCTGGGCGGCAAAATCTTTGATCTCGCGGATAACAGTCTGCATCTGTTCGTGACCGAACATCACCGCGCCCAGCATGACTTCTTCTGGAAGCATTTTCGCTTCAGACTCAACCATCAGTACGGCAGTTTCAGTACCGGCAACAACCAGATCCAATTCGGAATCTTTCAGCTGGCTCTGGTTTGGATTCAGAATGAACTCACCATTCTTGAAACCAACTTTGGCAGCTCCCAAAGGACCATTAAATGGCATACCACTGATTGCTAATGCAGCAGATGAACCAATGATGGAAGCAATGTCTGCATCGATTTCTGGGTCCATGGACACTACAGTCGCGATCACCTGAACTTCGTTCTTGAAGCCCTTGGGGAACAGCGGACGCAGTGGACGGTCAATCAGACGAGAAACCAGGGTTTCCTTCTCACTCGGACGGCCTTCGCGCTTGAAAAAACCGCCGGGGATTTTGCCCGCAGCGTAGGTTTTTTCCTGATAGTTGATGGTCAGCGGGAAAAAATCCTGACCAGGGGTTGGCGTCTTTTTGCCAACGGCAGTGACCAGAACCACGGTGTCACCAATGCTAACCATAACAGCGCCGGTAGCCTGGCGGGCGATTTCGCCCGTTTCCAATTTGACGGTGTGCGCACCGTATTGAAATGTCTTTGTAATAGGAGCCACTTAATAGTCCTTTTGAAAAATTATGAATTTACTTACGCAGACCCAGACGGCCGATCAGGCTACGGTAACGCTCGATATCTTTATTTTTCAGGTAATCCAACAACTTACGACGTGAACTTACCATTTTCAGCAAGCCCTGACGTGAGTGGTGGTCGTGAACGTGGGTCTTAAAGTGACCAGACAAATCACCAATGCGGGCAGACAGCAATGCGATCTGAACTTCGGGAGAACCCGTGTCGCCTTCGACAACTTGGTATTCTTTAACAATTTTCTCTTTGTCAACAGCAGTTAATGCCATGATACAGCTCCTAGGTAGTATTCTGAAACCTGCGAATTTGCGCGTATCTTACCCGCACACGCTCACAGGAACAAGTTTCTGTTTAAAATCCAAGTAAAATCGCCCCGTTAGGCCTGGGTTAACAGGCGCTTTGGTGCAATTCTGCCGTCGTCGAGTACCAGCCCCATTCCAATGAAGGTGCCACTACTCTCAAACAGACGTACCATACCTTCGGTCGGTGCCTTGGGTACCAGTACTGGTTGTCCCTGACGCAGATAGAAGGCCGCATCGTCACTCAAGGTGATTTGTGGCCATTCCGTCAGCGCTTCTTCCATGGGAACTAGCTTGGCGTCCAGCCCCTCTACTCCTAGCTGATCACGGATTAATGCAAGATCATCCAGGGTAAGGGTATCGTCAAGCCTGAACTGTGCAACACGTGTACGACGCAGTGCCGTAACATGTGCTCCACAACCCATCTTTTCACCCAGATCTTCGACCAACGTGCGCACATAGGTTCCTTTGGAACAGTGCACGTCGAAAACCAGGCGATCCTCCGCAAACTCCAGAAGTTCTAAAGAATATATTGTGATGGTGCGCGGCTTGCGCTCCACCTCAATGCCCTCGCGGGCCAATTCATAAAGAGCTTTGCCATTTTGTTTAATGGCTGAAAACATGGGTGGCACTTGATCTTGCTCACCCACAAAACTTTGCAACAGGGTTTCAACCTGCTGCCTATCCAGTTTGGGCACCTCACGTGTGCGAATCACTTCGCCATCGGCGTCACCGGTGTTGGTCACCACGCCCAGCTTGGCTTCGCAGCGGTAGGCCTTGTCTGCATCCAACAAAAACGCAGAGACCTTGGTTGCCTCACCGAAACACAGCGGCAACAAACCACTGGCCAAGGGATCCAAGCTGCCGGTATGACCCGCCTTGGCGGCATCAAACAGACGCTTGGCTCGCTGCAGCGACCGATTGGAGGTCTCCCCTATCGGCTTGTCGAGCAGCAAAATACCGTTGACCGCACGGCCACGCTTATGTCGGCGTCCCATACTGACTTAATCCTGCTGTGGATCGTCTTTGCGCTCGGTAGCCACCGCACTGTCGATCAAACGAGCAAGGCGGTTACCACGCTCAATGGATTCGTCATAGACGAAAACCAGTTGCGGCAACGCGCGCAGTTTCAAGCGCTGCCCCAACTCATGGCGCAAAAACCCACTGATGTTACCCAATGTTTTGTGCGCATCTTTGCGCGCATCGGCATCATCATTCAATACGGTGTAAAACACCTTGGCATTCTGCAAATCACGGGTGAGATGCACCGCAGAAATCGTCACCCAAGCAACGCGCGGGTCTTTGACCTCGCGCTGTAGCACCTGAGCCAGCGTCTGCTGGATCTGCTCACCAATTTTACGAGTACGTTCTGATCCAGCCACTTATGCGATCTCGCGTTTTACCACTACGCGTTCATAGACCTCGATCTGATCGCCAACCTTCACGTCGTTGTAGTTCTTCACGCCGATACCACACTCGTAGCCCTGTTTAACTTCGTTGACGTCATCCTTGAAGCGGCGCAGAGATTCCAGCTCGCCTTCATAGATAACCACGTTGTTGCGCAGTACGCGGATCGGGTTGTTACGCTTGAGCACGCCATCGGTAACCATACAGCCAGCGATCGCACCGATCTTGGGCGAACGGAACACATCGCGCACCTCCGCCAGACCGATAATGTCTTCGCGAGTTTCTGGCGACAGCAAGCCGCTCATGGCCAGCTTCACTTCATCGATGACATCGTAGATAACGCTGTAGTAGTGCAGATCAACGCCGCCATCTTCGATCAAACGACGAGCAGTACTGTCTGCACGCACGTTAAAGCCAATCATGATTGCGCTGGACGCCAATGCCAGGTTGGCATCGGATTCGGTAATACCACCCACACCACCAGCAATAATTTTAACACGCACTTCGTCTGTAGACAGGCCAACCAACGCATCACTCAGTGCTTCCAATGAGCCCTGAACGTCGGTCTTAAGAACGATATTGACCGTCGCCACTTCACCTTCAGCCATCTGCGAGAATAAGTTCTCCAGCTTGGATGCCTGCTGCTTCGCCAGTTTAACTTCACGGTACTTGCCCTGGCGGAAGTTGGCAATTTCACGCGCCTTGCGTTCGTCGGGCACTACAACCACTTCATCACCGGCGTTAGGCGTACCGGACAAACCCAGCACCTCAACCGGAATAGATGGACCCGCTTCGAGAACAGGTTTTCCGTTTTCATCCAGCATGGCGCGAACACGACCAAACTCTTGGCCGGCCAGGATCACATCACCTTTTTTCAGGCAACCGCTCTGCACCAGTACAGTTGCAACCGCACCGCGACCTTTGTCCAAACGGGATTCAACCACCACGCCGTGCGCAGGACCTTTGGCCACAGCCTTCAGTTCCAACACTTCAGCCTGCAACAGTACCGCGTCTAGCAACGCGTCAACGCCATCACCGGTTTTGGCAGACACATGCACAAACATCGTGTCACCGCCCCATTCTTCGGAGATGACATTCATCTGTGCCAGCTCGCTCTTAACGCGCTCTGGATCAGCTTCGGGCTTGTCCATTTTGTTGACAGCGACCACGATCGGCACACCTGCCGCACGAGCATGCTGCACCGCTTCTTTGGTCTGTGGCATTACACCGTCATCGGCTGCCACCACCAGGATAACGATGTCCGTAACCTTGGCACCACGGGCACGCATGGCGGTAAACGCCGAGTGACCCGGAGTATCCAGGAAGGAAATCATGCCCTTCTCGGTTTCTACGTGATACGCACCAATGTGCTGGGTAATACCACCTGCTTCGCCTGAAGCTACGCGCGTTGCACGGATGTAATCCAGCAACGATGTTTTACCGTGGTCAACGTGACCCATTACGGTAATAACCGGAGGACGTGGCTCTGCATCGCTGGCGTTTTCGCGCACGAACAGATTGTCCTCAATCGCATTTTCATTCATCAATTTAACGGTATGACCCATCTCCTCAACCAGGAGAGCTGCCGTCGTCTGATCCAGCACCTGGTTGATGGTCGCCATCGTACCCAGCTTGATCAGTTCTTTGATCACTTCAGCAGCCTTGACCGACATCTTGTTGGCCAGTTCAGCTACCGTCAGTGTTTCGGGAATAGAAACTTCGCGCACGACCGGCTTGGTGGGTTTTTCAAAACCATGTTGACCATTAGGCGAATTAGCGCGTCCAACGGCGCGTTTGCCGCCATCTTTGCGCTTCGAGCCACGGCGACCGCCGCGATCAACCGAACCACCATCATCACGATCTTCGTCGCGGAAGTGAGAACTACCTTTCTCACCGCGCTCTTTACCGCGCTTTTTGCTCTTCTTGCTGGCGCCTTTTGCGTCTTCATCAACTAACGCAGCAACAGCCGCGATCGGGCCAACGCCCGGGGCCTCGAGTTCTACTGGCAACACAATTTCCGCCTCAGGAGTTTTTTCTTCCTCCTCATAAACGTCTGGCTTACGTTGTTCATCAGCCTTACGAGGCTCTTCAGCCTTGCGCACTTGTTCCTCAACAACAGCCTGGTGTTCTGCGTGGCGCTTTTCTTCCAGTGCCTGCTTGGCCGCCATTGCTGCCACATCTTGTTCGGAAGGTTCAACATCGCTGCGCTTCACAAACGTACGACGCTTGCGTACCTCTACGCTCACCGTGCGCGCAGCGGGTTCTGAACCACTACGACGGGCATTAGGACGCGCAACAGAGCCTTGCTTGAGTTCACTGACCGACTTACGCTTGAGCGTAATCTTGCGAGGACCGGTTGCCGATTCTGCTTCACCCGCCCCATGACGGCTGCGCAGATACTCCAGCAACTGCATCTTCTCATCTTCGGTAATCAATTCATCGGCCTGATCTTTTGCCAATCCAGCCTCACCCAATTGCGCCAACAGGCGATCGACCGGGATGCCAACAACCTCTGCAAACTGTTTTACCGTTACTTCAGCCATGTGTTGCTAAACTCCTGTGTTATTCCTCGTTGGCGAACCAGGGTTCGCGGGCGGTCATAATTAATTTCCCCGCCTGTTCTTTGCTGATGGACAGTATTGATACAACCTCATCAACCCCCTGATCTGCGAGGTCTTCCATAGTCGCCACGCCACTTGCTGCCAATGTAACTGCCATTTCTTCGGTCATGCCTTCCATGTTCAGAAGGTCCTCGGAAGGCTCTGCGGATTCCAGTTTTTCTTCCGCAGCAATCGCACTGGTCAACAAATAATCGCGCGCACGATGACGTAATTCTTCTACCGTATCTTCATCAAACTCTGCAATTTGCAGCATTTCATTCATTGGCACGTAGGCCACTTCGTCGACGCTGGCAAAACCTTCGTCAACCAGAATTGTTGCCACATCCTCGTCCACATCCAGTTTCTGGACGAACATGGCTATTAATTTCTGCGCTTCACCCTGGCTCTTTTCCTGAGCCTGAGCCTGGGTCATCACGTTGAGCGTCCAGCCTGTCAATTCGCTGGCCAGCTTCACATTTTGACCGCCGCGACCAATCGCCTGAGACAACTGATCTTCAGCAACGGCAACATCCATGCTACCTGCGTCTTCATCAACCACGATGGACAGCACTTCTGCGGGTGCCATTGCGTTAATCACGAACTGGGCAGGATTGTCATTCCAGACGATGATGTCGACGCGCTCGCCGGACAGTTCGTTAGACACCGCCTGCACACGTGAGCCACGCATACCAACACACGCCCCTACAGGGTCAATGCGCGTATCGTGCGCTCTCACCGCAATTTTTGCGCGAGCACCTGGATCACGGGCAGCGCTGACCACTTCGATCAGACCTTCGCCCACTTCCGGCACTTCCAGCTTAAACAGTTCAATCAACAGTTCAGGGGCGCTGCGACTAATAAAAATTTGCGGTCCGCGTGCTTCGCCGCGCACATCGCGCAGGTAGCCACGTACACGGTCACCTGGACGCAGATTCTCGCGTGGAATCATGTCCTCACGCAGAATCACGCCTTCCGCATTACCGCCCAGATCCAGATAGACATTACCTTTTTCAACGCGCTTAACCTGACCCGTGATCAGTTCGCCAACGCGCTCAAGAAACTCGTCAACCACCTGGGCGCGCTCAGCCTCGCGTACCTTTTGCACGATAACCTGTTTTGCCGTCTGCGCAGCAATACGGCCAAACGCGACAGACTCGATAGGTTCTTCAATGTAGTCACCAGCCTGAATGCCAGGTTGTTTCTGCAGAGCAGCCGCCAACAAGATCTGTTTCACTGGGGATTCGAATGAGGGATCTTCGTCGTCCACCACCAACCAGCGACGGAATGTTTCGTAATTACCAGTTGCGCGGTCAATCGTCACACGCACATCGATATCGCCACCGTGTTTTTTGCGCGTTGCCGTCGCCAGTGCCGCTTCAATAGCTTCAAAAATAATGGCCTTCTCGACACCTTTTTCGTTCGAGACGGCATCTACAACCAATAAAATTTCCTTGCTCATACAAGCCTCCACCAGGCTTAAAACTTTATGTCCGATACCAAATTCGCTTTTTCCATCAAGTCAAACGGAATTTCATAGGATTTGCCGTCCACCTCGACCACCAGCTTGCCATCGGTTACCGCGGACAACTGACCTTTAAACTTTTTTCTACCTTCAAGTGGCGTATGCAGACGCAGATTCACCTGCTCACCGACAAAACGTTCACACTGAGCTAACGTGAACAACGGACGATCCAAGCCGGGAGAGGACACTTCTAGAGTGTACTGTCCACTGATTGGATCTTCCACGTCCAACACGGCACTTACCTGCCGACTTACCTTTTCACAATCCTCAATCACAATCCCTTCAGGCTTATCCAGGTAAATCCGCAGCAGGGAATGACGGCCTTGGGAAATAAATTCTATTCCCAACAATTCATATCCCATCGCAGTGATGACTGGCTCAAGCAGGTCTTGTACAGCGGTTTGTCTCATTCCGATACCACAAATAAAAAATGGGCCAACGGCCCACTCGTAAATCATCGAATTGTTCACCACTATCCACTAGGGAACGACAGCGGTGAAGAGTGCAAATCTAATGGATGCGTATAATAGACAAATTGTTTAACCAATACAAGCCGCATAGCGCATTTTCACACAACTATCCACCCGCTCTCCAGCTTTAAATTTTGCTTACAAAACAAATGCCAACCACCATTATCCCTGGACTGCTGCTGCCCCTCCCATTCCCGCATCGACAATGGGCCTGCAAAATCATTCAAATCCACACCCACCCCGTCAGAGCGTGTGCTAAGATTTGCCGCCCGTTTTACACATAGACAACATTGATGACGACGCCAGAACCGCTTAGCCCAGCCCCGGGCAACCACCCTATCACCCAAATTCAGCTCGGCGACCATCAGATTACCCTGCTGGGTACTGCGCACGTATCGCGCGCCAGCGCAGACAAGGTTCGCGAACTCATTGAGTCCGGCGAGTTTGACTCCGTCGCCATCGAGCTCTGCCCTAGTCGGCATAACTCACTGATTAATCAGGATTCATTTGCAAAAATGGACCTTTTGAAAGTCATCCGTGAGGGCAAGGCGTCCATGGTTGCGGCCTCCCTGGCGCTCAGTGCCTATCAGCAGCGCATGGCCGAAGAATTCAACATTCGCCCCGGCGAAGAAATGCGCGTCGCAATCGACTGCGCCCAGCATCTCCATTTGCCGGTGCTACTTATCGACCGCGAGGTCGGCACCACCCTGAGGCGGGTGTACCACAATGTTCCCTGGTGGAAGCGATTTAATCTGGCCGGCGGCTTGTTCACGTCACTGTTCTCTCAGGAAAAGGTCACCGAAGCGGACATTGAGCGCCTGAAACAAGGCGATGTACTCGAATCCACCTTCGCGCAATTCGCCGACTCGCAGGAAGACATCTACACCCCGCTCGTGGACGAGCGCGACCGCTACATGGCCGCCCGGCTACGCCAGGAACACGCCGCGGGTCCGCCGCGCAAGACATTGGCGGTCATCGGCGCCGGCCACCTCAAGGGTATCGAACGCTATCTGAACGAGTCACATCGCCAACCTGAGGCCGAAATCAGTCAACTGGACACCATCCCCAGCGGCAACGGCTGGTTCAAGTACATCCCGTGGCTAATCGTCCTGGTAATTCTTGCCGGTTTTGCATTTGGCTTTGCACACAGCCCGGATATGGGCTGGCAAATGGTGATGGACTGGATTGTGATCAACGGCAGCCTGGCAGCCATCGGCACTCTCATCGCTGGCGGTCACATCCTGACCATACTGGCTGCGTTTGTTGCTGCACCGATCACCTCACTCAATCCAGCCATCGGCGCGGGTATGGTCACGGCACTGGTAGAAACCTTCCTGCGTCGCCCAACTATCGGCGATTTCAGTCAACTGCGCCAGGACACCACTCAGGTCCGAGGCTGGTGGCGCAATCGCGTCACCCGGATTTTGCTGGTGTTCTTCCTCAGTTCCCTGGGGTCAGCGATGGGCACCTACATCGCAGGCTTTGCCATCTTCGAGCGGTTGTCGCAGTAACAACCGCCCGCAAGATCACTTGCCCTTGTCCGGCGTGCTGCGATAGCCGCTGGCGCGCTTGAGCTGATACTGACGCACTGCGCGATTGTGTTCAGCAATCGTCGCAGAGAAATGATGACTACCATCACCCTTGGCCACAAAATAAAGCTCCTGGCCGGGTTCAGGATGCACCGCAGCCATAATCGCAGCAGCACTGGGCAACGCGATTGGCGTTGGCGGTAAACCGTAGCGAGTGTAAGTGTTGTAGGGCGTATCACGCAGCAAATCTGCACGGCGCACATTGCCATCATACAGTTCACCCATGCCATAAATCACCGTTGGGTCGGTCTGCAATCGCATCCGAATTTGCAAACGACGCACAAACACGCCGGAAATCTGTCCGCGCTCACTGGCAACAGCAGTTTCTTTTTCCACAATCGACGCCAGGATCAGTGCGTCATATGCACTCTTGAGCGGCAAGCCCGGATCACGCTCTGCCCACGCCCGTTGCAGCACCTGCTCTAACTGCCCATAGGCACGTTGTAAAAATTGCACATCGCTCATGCCTGCCGGAAAAAAATACGTGTCCGGCAAGAATCGACCTTCAGGATGCTGTCCCGCATAACCCAGGTCAGCCATAATTTGTGCGTCCGTTTTTCCGACCAAGGTGTGACGCAACTTTGGATGCGCATTAACCACTTGCATCATCTGACGAAAGGTCCAGCCTTCAATAATCGTCAGGCTATACTGTTTTACTTTGCCGCTAGCAATCAACTGCAACAATTCGCGCGCAGTGGTTCCTTTGGGAATTTCATACTCACCAGCATGAATTTTTGCCCCCATACCATCCATGCGTGCCAGCCAGCGCAACCACTTGGCAGAAGAAATGATACCTTCCTCTTCAAGCAAGTGCGCAACACGATTCAAGCCCGCGCCACTGGGAACAGTAAACTCGGCATTACCCTCGCCCGTATCCACTGGCGTAGTCGCAAAATTATCCACACTCATCCACATCCAGCCTGCGTACAAACTGAATGCAACGATGCCCACTCCCAGCAATTTATAAAACAGCGTTTTCATCAAACAAAAAATCGTCGTTGTATTTCTTGTTGTAATTTCCGTGTCACTGGCATGGCTTGTTCACTGGTATCAAACCGCGAACCACCCAATGCCCGCACAGGCCAGATGCCTACCAAACTATTGGTCAAGAAAACCTCATCAGCAGCGTACAGATCTCTGAGGATATACTGCCCGCAGTTCAGTGAAATGTCCATTTCCTGCGCCAACTGAATCACCGTTTCGCGCATCACCCCAACCACACCGCACTGTGACAAATCCGGCGTGAACAACTGCTGATCTTTCACCCAAAAAATATTACTAATCACGCCCTCGATAACATAGCCTTCACTATCGAGCAGCAAACCTTCAACAATATTGTCATCAGACCATTCGGCGCGCGCCAATACATGCTCGAGGCGATTGAGGTGCTTCATACCGGCAAGATGCGCATTTCTGCCCAGACGCATTTCGCACAAATGCAATTTCACCCCCTGCTGCCAGTAGCTCTCGGGATAATCCGGCATCACCGAAAACGAAACAATGCGCGTCAAATTAACCGGTTCTGGCAAACGATAACCACGCATCGCCGGACCGCGCGTCACAATCAATTTAATGACACCCGTATCCTGCCCGGCGCACAGTTGCGCAATGTCCGCCAGCCATTGCGCTTCATCCAACACAGGAAAGCGCATCCGTTCGCAGCTTTGCTGCAACCGCCGCCAATGCTGTTCCCATTGCACCGGTTTACCATGACGAACGGCAATGGTTTCAAACAGGCCATCACCGTAGTTCAAACCTCGATCCGAGTAAGAAACCGTCTCACTCCAATCACCGTTGATCAGTGTTTTTGTTGTCATCCCATGAGCGCCATTAACATACCGCGAGCCTTTGCCACAGTCTCGTCCACTTCATTTTCAGCGATGGAATCCATCACCAACCCCGCACCTGCACGAAACTGAACCTGGTTGCCATCCTGGATCAACGTCCGAATCAGTATATTCAAATCCATATCACCGTTTAAATTCACATATCCCATAGAGCCCGTATAGGCCTCGCGCGGTTTCTGTTCCAGCTCTGCAATAATCTCCATGCAGCGAACCTTGGGGCAACCGGTAATCGTTCCCCCAGGAAACACTGCTCGAAGCGCGTCACCGGCACTGACATCGTCCCGCAATTCGCCTCGCACATTTGAAACAATATGGTGCACATGCTCATAAGATTCCAGCACCATAAACTCATCCACCTGCACCGTGCCCGGGACACACACGCGCCCCAGATCATTACGCTCCAGATCGATCAACATCACATGCTCTGCGCGCTCTTTGGGATGATGGATTAATTCATCAATCGCTGCCTGATCCCGCTGCGACGAAAACTGCCCATGCTCATCGCGAGTACGTGGCCGTGTGCCAGCAATGGGACGGGTCTGCGCCGTCCGTCCTTTCACGCGCAACAAGCGCTCAGGCGAAGAACTGATAATGCTGGCCTGTTGCCATCGGGCCAATCCGGCAAACGGGGCAGGATTGGAAAGACGCAGTCGCCGATACAATTCACTGGGCCGATATCGCCCATCCAGTTCCGCCTGCCACAGACGCGAAACGTTTGCCTGAAAAACATCGCCCGCAAGAATATAGTCGTGTACCGACTTCACAGCATCGATATATCGCTGCGGATTTTCTTCTTCGAGATTTTTGATTTTAACGGATCTATTTTCTTTGGCAGATGTTTGCTGTAACAACGCAACATCGTCAATCATCGCCTGCAAACGAAAATCTTCTTCCCCTTCAGCAACCAGATACAGACACTGCTCGTGATGATCCTGAATCACTGCCGCAGGACAGCGTGTTGCAAACGCCACCGGCAAACTGCGCGGCAACATCGGTAGCTTCAGCGATGGCTCCACCTGCGCAGCCACCTCGTAGGAAAGATAAACAAACCAGCCGCCGTGAAACGGCAGATCGGGAACTTCTTCCTTGATCTTTGGTTCCAGCTGCATCCAGAAATCGAGATTTTTTAGAAAATCATTGCCCTTCAGACGCATCGGAATATGACCTTGGTGTCCCAAAAAGTCATTCAACACCAATGATGAGCCGGGGAAGGCAAACAAAATATCGTAACGGGAATTGACCGTCCCCTTGGCAACGCTTTCCAACAGATAAGGGTAACGCTCAGGACGAAATTCGTGCAGGGATAAGAGATCGAAAGATCCGGGAATTTTCTGGGTGAAACGTTTGACGTTCATCAGACGGTAATCTCCGTGAAATCACCGAACAAAGAGCCGGACCGCCCCGTCAGGAGCGGTCCGCATCCCTTAGACTTTACGCAGAACGATAGTACCGTTGGTGCCACCAAAACCGAAGGAGTTGGAAACAACGATATCCACATTCATCTGACGCGCCGTGTGCGGCACGTAGTCCAGATCACATTCAGGATCGGGATTGTCCAAATTGATGGTCGGTGGAGCAACCTGATCGCGAATCGCCAGCGCGCTGAACACGGCTTCGATACCGCCCGCAGCACCCAACATGTGACCTGTCATGGACTTGGTAGAGCTGACAGCCACTTTCTTCGCTGCTGCACCCATCACTGATTTCACCGCCTGAGTCTCAGCCACGTCGCCGGCAGGCGTAGAAGTACCGTGCGCGTTGATGTAGCTGATTTGATCAGGATTGATCTTGGCATCACGCAACGCATTGCGCATGCAGCGCATCGCGCCTTCACCACCGGGAGGTGGCAGAGTCATGTGATATGCATCCGCACTCATGCCGTAACCGATAACTTCAGCGTAGATTTTCGCACCGCGCGCTTTGGCGTGTTCGTATTCTTCCAGCACAACAACACCGGCACCATCACTCAGCACGAAACCATCACGGTCTTTATCCCAAGGACGACTGGCTGCCTGCGGATCTTCGTTACGCGTAGACAGCGCACGTGCCGCAGCAAAGCCACCCAGACCGGTCGGACTGGTTGCCATTTCCGCACCACCGGCAATCATCACATCGGCATCGCCGTACTTAATGATACGCGCCGCTTCGCCAATGTTATGCGTACCCGTGGTACAGGCAGTAACGATGGCAAAATTGGGGCCTTTCAAACCATTCATGGTTGAGAAGTTGCCCGAAATCATGTTGATGATGTTACTTGGAACGAAGAACGGGGAAATCTTACGTGGACCGCCTTTATCAAAGGCCACGCGACCGGCTTCAATACCAGTCAGACCACCGATACCAGAACCAATCGCCACACCGATGCGCTCGGCATTTTCCTCAGTCACTTCAATGCCTGAATCAGCCATTGCTTCCTGAGCCGCTGCGATGCCGTAATGGATGAACACGTCCATTTTACGCGCCTCTTTGGGCGACATAATGGTCGATGCATCAAAGCCCCATACGGAACCACCAAAGCGCACGGAAAAATCCGTGGTATCGAAATGCTCCAATGGACGAATCCCGCTCTTACCCGCGAGAATACCCGCCCAGGTGTCAGCGACATTCAAACCCAGTGGCGATACCGCCCCCAGACCTGTGATTACTACGCGTCTTCCAGCCAAGGTTAACCCCCTCGTCAATCAATCAATAAAAAAGGCCGCTACCGGAAAGGGTTGCGGCCTTATTCTAACAAGCTATCTCAACACCGAGGCAAATTAGCCCTTGCTGGAGTTGATGTAGTCAATCGCCTGCTGAACAGTGGTGATTTTCTCAGCTTCTTCGTCAGGAATTTCAGTTTCGAATTCTTCTTCCAGAGCCATTACCAGCTCAACCGTGTCCAGAGAATCGGCACCCAGGTCATCTACGAAAGAAGCTTCGTTGCTAACTTCTTCTTCTTTAACGCCCAATTGCTCAACAACGATCTTCTTTACGCGTTCTTCGATGCTGCTCATTTTCTCTATTCCTCCGAAATAAGGGTCAGTATTTTGCTGGGGCCGTATTGTATTGGAAAGTTATCAGATGTCCAACAATTTCGGCGTAAAACCCAGCCATTTGTATGTCGATTAGCCTTAGCTCATGTGCATCCCGCCATTCACATGCAGTGTCTGGCCGGTAATGTAACGTCCGCTGGGCGATGCCAAATAGACCACCGCTGCCGCGATGTCTTCGGGTGTCCCCAGGCATCCCAATGGAATCTGAGCCTTCAGCGTTTCTTTCTGCGCCTCAGGCAAAACAGCGGTCATATCAGTTTCAATAAAACCGGGCGCGATCACGTTGACTGTAATATTGCGTGACGCCACTTCGCGCGCCAACGCCTTGCTAAAGCCCATGATACCCGCCTTGGCCGCCGCATAGTTGGCCTGACCGGGATTACCCATTGCACCAACCACCGAGGCGATCGAAATAATACGCCCGTGACGCGCCTTCATCATGCCCCGCAAGCAGGCTTTGGACAGGCGAAATACAGACGACAAATTGGTGTTGATGACCGAGTCCCATTCATCATCGGACATGCGCATCATCAAATTGTCGCGCGTAATACCTGCATTGTTCACCAGAATCGTCGGCGTACCGAACTCACTGGCAATCGCCTTCATTGTCGCATCCACCGATTCACTGCTGGACACGTCCAATACCAAACCTTTTCCTTTAACACCTTTTTCATTCAGTGTGTTGGAAATGGTCTCTGCCCCTGATTCGCTGGTAGCAGTGCCGATAACCACGGCCCCCTGCTCGCCCAACGCCAGCGCAATCGCGCGACCGATGCCGCGCGTCGCGCCAGTCACCAGTACAACTTGATTATCTAAACTCAACGGTATTCCTCCCTCTGTGCTCACACTTAACCGGCCAGAGCCTTGTTTAAACTGTCTACATCCAACACGGGAAAGGCTGACATTGTACGCACAATGCGTTTATTCAAGCCAGCCAACACCTTGCCTGGGCCACACTCAACAATCGTGGTCACGCCTTTGGCTTCAAACCACTGGACAGTTTCCACCCAACGCACCGGGCTGTACAACTGACGCACCAACGCGTCGCGAATTTTGTCGGCATCACTATAGGCTGCCACGTCTGCATTATGCAGCACAGGAATGCTTGGTGCCTGAATCGAAATGCCCGCCAGACGCACCGCCAAACGCTCAGCGGCTGGGCGCATCAAATCGCAATGAGAAGGCACGCTCACAGGCAAAATAATTGCGCGCTTGGCGCCTTTTTCTGTCGCCACCGGCACAGCACGCTGCACCGCCGTAGCGGTACCGGCAATCACCACCTGACCGGGGCTGTTAAAATTCACTGGCTGCAACACTTCGCCCTGCGAAGCCGCATCACACACTTCAGCCACCTGAGCATCTTCCAGTCCCAGAATCGCGGCCATCGCGCCAGTACCCGCAGGCACGGCTTCCTGCATAAAGCGTCCGCGATCAGCCACCAGTGACACCGCATCTGCAAACGCGATGGCGCCACCGGCAACCAGCGCAGTGTACTCACCCAAGCTGTGTCCGGCCAGGAAAGCGGGCATCGCTCCACCCTTTTCCTGCCACACGCGCCAAGCCGCCACGCCCGCTGCCAACATGGCAGGCTGAGTTTTGTCGGTCTCGTTCAGCTTTTCTTCTGGACCGTTCTGAACCAAATTCCACAGATCGTATCCCAGTGCCTCAGAGGCCTGAGCAAACGTATCGGTAACTACGGGAAACTGGGCGGCCAAATCGGCCATCATGCCCAGCGATTGAGACCCTTGACCGGGAAAAACAAACGCAGTCGTCATACGAAGAATTGCTCCGTAAATTTTAGAATTTCATCAACACCGAACCCCAGGTAAAGCCTCCACCGAAGGCTTCCATGAGGACCGTTTCACCACGCTGGATACGGCCGTCGCGAACTGCGACATCCAGCGCCAGAGGAATAGAGGCCGCCGAGGTATTACCGTGCGTCGCCACCGTGGTTACCACGCGCTCCATCGGCATTTTTAATTTCTTGGCCGTCGCAGCAATGATGCGAATATTGGCCTGGTGCGGCACCAACCAATCGATGTCCGATTTTTCCATGCCGTTGGCAGCCAGCGTCTCGTCGACGATGTCGCCCAGCGTGTTCACCGCAGTTTTGAAAACTTCGTTGCCCTTCATCTGAATGGCAATTTCACCACTCATCAGCGCCTGCGCGTTTTCAGAAATGCCGCCATTGGTTGTCAGCAGTTCTTTGTACTGGCCATCGGCATGAATATGGGTCGACAAAATACCCGGTTGATCGCTAGCCTGAATCACCACTGCGCCCGCACCGTCACCGAACAAAACGCAAGTAGTGCGATCATTCCAATCCAGAATGCGTGACAGGGTTTCAGCGCCGACCACCAGCGCTGTTTTGGCTGCGCCCGTGCGAATAAACTGATCAACCACACTCACGGCATACACAAAGCCGGAGCAGACTGCCTGAATATCAAATGCAGGACATCCGTGGATGTCCAATTTGTCTTGCAGCAAACAGGCAGTACTGGGAAATACGCGGTCTGCCGTTGTTGTCGCAACAACAATCAGGTCAATATCATTCTTGTCGATACCCGCAGCCACAATGGCGCGCTGCGCAGCAGCAAATGCCAGATCACACGTTGTTTGCCCATCGGCAGCAACGTGGCGCTGAGAAATACCCGTGCGCTCGACAATCCATTCATCACTGGTGTCCACCATCTTTTCCAGATCATGGTTGGTGACAATTTTTTCTGGCAGATAACTGCCCGTACCAATGATGCGTGAATATTTCAAACCGCCCGCCTTTCCACCAACATGGTTTGTAGCTCGCGCTCAATACGCGCGGGAACATTGTAGTCCACTTCTTTCACTGCAACGTTAATCGCGTTGGCAAATGAACTGGTATCTGCGCTGCCGTGACTTTTAACCACGATACCACGCAAACCAACCAAACTAGCGCCGTTGTAGCGACCGGGATCAATGCGACGACCAAAGGATTTGAATACGGGTCTGGCGATCAAGCCCGCCATTTTGCCCAGTACGCTGCCTTTGAATTCCTGCTTGAGGAATTGAATGATCATGCGCGCCACGCCTTCACTGGTTTTCAGTGCGACGTTACCCACAAAACCATCGGCAACCACAACATCAACGGTACCTTTGTAAATATCATCACCTTCCACGAAGCCGTAATAATTCAGCTCGCTGGCCTGCAGCATTTTGGCTGCCTGCTTGATGATCTCACCACCCTTGATTTCCTCTTCGCCGATATTGAGCAAGCCAACGGTCGGCTTTTCAATATTGCACACCGCCGAGGTCAACACCGAACCCATGACCGCAAACTGGAACAGATGCTCCGGTGACGAATCAATATTGGCACCCAAATCCAGCATATGACACTGACCACGCATGGTCGGCAACGCGGAAATAATCGCGGGCCGGTCGATACCCGGCAGGGTTTTGAGTACAAAACGCGCGGTAGCCATCAACGCACCGGTGTTACCGGCGCTCACACACGCATCCGCCCGACCTTCTTTTACCAGGTCGATGGCAACGCGCATGGAAGAATCTTTTTTGGAACGCAGGGCTGATGAAGGCGCTTCATCCATACCAACCACCTGGGAGGCATGATGAATGCTCAAGCGCCCATTCACATCCGCACCATGCTCGCGCAAGACGGACGTAATGGCGGCCTGATCACCAACCAAAATCAATTTGAGGGACGGGTTTTGCTTTAATGCCGTTAGCGCGGCGGGGACGACCACGGATACACCGTGATCTCCCCCCATGGCATCCAGGGAAATTGTCGAAGCCAAGCCTCAACCTTTACTCTTGATCTTCTACGAAAGTTTCCTTGGGCTCGATCACGCGACGACCACGGTAGAAACCATCTGGGGTAATGTGGTGACGAATGTGAGTCTCACCAGTTTTGCTATCTACAGAAACCGCTGGGGTAGACAGTGCATCGTGGGCACGGCGCATACCGCGCGCAGAACGACTTTTACGACTCTTTTGAACAGCCATGATTATCTCCTAAATGACCTTCTTAACTCAGTTTTTCCCGTTGCGTTTCAGGTCTGCCAACACCGCAAACGGGTTCCGCTTCTGCTCAACCTCGTGCACTTCTTCTTCCTCGGAAACCGGCACAACATCCGTTGTACACAAGCCTTCCGGGTGCAAAGGCACGAAGGGCAGCAACAGCAATAATTCATCTTCAACCAGCTCTGCCAGAATGAGGCTATCCTCGTTCAGTAACAGCGGGTCAATGTCTTCTGGCAATTCCTCTGCCTCTTGCAGCCCCGCCACCACCGCCAGTTTGAACTGGTGATCCACCGGAACCACAAAGCGTTGCATGCAACACTGACATTGCAAGGGCAACCCACCTTTCAGTTCGCCTGCAACCGTCGGACGTCGTCCTTCCATAAAAAAGGAAAAACGCGCCTCAACCTCCCCTAACTCCCCGTACAGGTTGTCCGAAAGGCGGTGCATTTGACTAAGTTTGTAGCGTTTAGACCCTGTGACTTGTCTATTGGCAAGCAGCACGGGATCGACGCGTTCTGGCAGTTGACCGGGCATTGGGGCGCAATGATAGCTGCGCAAAGCCCCGCTGTCAAAAAAATGGTTAAAATTCACAACGCTAGCCGCCGACAATGGTGTGCAACTTGACAAAAACCAGGGATTTACGTAGAAGAATCCGTTAATTACGTTGAATACGTCTACTGCTGAAATCCCGGCAGAGGCATCCGACAGGAAACACGAACGAAAGAAGGGAGTCCCTTTGATCAAGAAAGTCCTGATTGCCAACCGAGGTGAAATCGCTGTACGTATTGTGCGGGCCTGCTCCGAAATGGGCATCAAATCGGTCGCCATTTATGCCGAGCCTGACCGCCATGCCCTCCACGTAAAAAAGGCCGACGAAGCCTATAATATTGGTCCTGACTCCGTCGCCGGCTATCTGAATGTTCACCGGATTGTTAACCTGGCAGTCGCCACTGGCTGCGATGCACTCCATCCGGGCTACGGTTTCCTCTCTGAAAACCAGGAACTGGCCAAAGCCTGCGAACGCCGCGGCATCAAATTCATCGGCCCCTCTGCAGAAATCATTCACCGCATGGGCGACAAAACCGAAGCACGCCGCGCCATGAAGTCTGCGGGCGTCCCGGTCATCCCCGGCACCGAAGATAATCTGCGCAGCCTGGACGACGCCGTCGCACTGGCCAGCCAGATTGGCTACCCTGTCATGCTCAAAGCCACTTCAGGCGGTGGAGGACGCGGCATTCGTCGTTGCGACACCGAAGCCGATCTGCGCAAAAACTACGACCGAGTTATTTCCGAAGCCACCAAAGCCTTCGGCGTCGCCGATGTGTTCATGGAAAAATGCATCGTCAACCCCAAGCACATCGAAGTCCAGATTTTGGCCGACAGCCATGGCAACGTGATTCACCTGTTTGAACGCGACTGCTCGGTACAACGCCGCCATCAAAAGTTGATCGAAATTGCCCCCTCACCACAATTGAGTGAAGCTCAACGCCAACTGGTGGGGGAATACGGCGTCAAGGCCGCCAGCTTTGTTGGTTACGAGAATGCCGGCACGGTCGAATTCCTGCTCGACCACACCGGCCAGTTTTACTTCATGGAAATGAACACGCGTGTGCAGGTGGAACACACCGTCACCGAACAAATCACCGGCATCGATATTGTGCAGGAGCAAATTCGCATTGCCTCGGGCCTGCCGCTGCAATACAAACAGTCTGAGGTGCAAAAACGCGGTTTTGCCATGGAGTTTCGCATCAACGCCGAAGACCCCAAAAACGATTTTCTTCCCAGCTTTGGTCGCATTACCCGCTACTTCGCGCCAGGCGGACCAGGCATTCGCACCGACAGCGCCATTTACAGCGGTTACGTCATTCCACCCTACTACGATTCCATGTGTGTCAAACTCACCGTTTGGGCACTGACGTGGGAGGCATTGCTGCGCAGGGCTGAACGCGCACTCGATGACATCACAGTCAACGGCGTAAAAACCACGATTCCGTACCAAAAACAAATACTCAAAACCGAGGAATTCCGCTCCGGGATCGTCAATACCGGCTTTGTTGAGGCTCACCCGGAGCTTTCCAACTACTCAACCCGTCGTCCGCCGCGCGAATTGGCCGGCGCTATTGCTGCGGCCATCGCCGCTCACATGCGACTTTAGGATAGCGAGAAGGAAATCAGCATCATGGCAAAAGTTCAGGTTACCGAAACCGTATTACGCGATGGCCACCAGTCCCTCATCGCCACCCGCATGCGCACCGAAGACATGCTGCCCATCGCCAAAAAACTCGACCAGGTGGGCTTCTGGTCACTGGAATGCTGGGGCGGCGCCACCTTTGACGCCTGCGTCCGTTTTCTAAAAGAAGATCCGTGGGAACGTCTGCGCAAACTGCGCGAAGCCATGCCCAACACCCGTCTGCAAATGCTGTTGCGCGGTCAAAACCTGCTAGGCTATCGCCACTACTCCGACGACGTAGTGCGCGCGTTTGTGCATCGCTGCGCCGACAACGGCATGGACGTGTTCCGCATCTTTGACGCACTGAATGACCTGCGCAATTTGGAAACCTCCATCGCCGCCGTCAAAGAAGCCGGCAAGCATGCCCAAGGCTGCATCTCTTACACCACCAGCCCGGTACACACCATTGACGAATTCGTCAAAATGGCCAAGACGCTGGAAAAAATGGGCTGCGATAGTCTAGCGATCAAAGATATGGCTGGCTTGCTCACACCCACCAAGACCGACGAGCTGGTCAAGGCTCTGAAGAAAAAAATCAAGCTGCCCATCCACCTGCACTCGCACGCCACTGCCGGTTTGTCCGACATGTGTCAGCTCAAAGCGATTGAGGCCGGTGCATTCGCTATCGACACCGCCATCTCCGCCTTTGCCAATGGCGCCAGTCATCCCGCTACCGAGTCCATGGTCGCCGCCCTGCGCGACTCGGAATACGACACCGGCCTGGATCTGGAACTGTTGCAGGAAATCGGCATGTACTTCGCCGGTGTACGCAAAAAATATCACCAGTTCGAAAGCGAATTTACCGGATTGGATACGCGCGTTCAGGTCAATCAGGTTCCTGGCGGCATGATTTCCAACCTGACCAACCAACTGCGCGAACAAGGCGAACTCAAACGCATCAACGACGTGTTGGCAGAAATTCCCCGTGTGCGTGAAGACATGGGCTTCCCACCGCTGGTCACGCCGACATCGCAAATCGTCGGCAGCCAGGCCGTGCTCAACGTACTGACCGGCACGCGCTACAAAACCATCACCAACGAGGTCAAACTGTACCTGCAAGGTCATTACGGCAAAGCGCCGGGCCAGGTCAACGAATTGATTCGCGAACAAGCCATCGGCAAGGAAAAAGTCATCACCTGTCGCCCAGCGGATTTGCTCAAACCAGAACTGGATGAACTGCGCGCCCAAATCGGTGAGCTGGCGGAAACCGAAGAAGACGTCATGACCTTTGCCATGTTCCCCGATCTGGGACGCAGTTTCCTGGAGCAGCGTCGTGCCGGCACCCTGCTACCCGAACCACTGGAACCACCGCCCGAAGACAACGTCGCGGTGTGCGGTTTGGCGCCCACCGAATTCAACATCACCATGCACGGTGAAACCTATCACATCAAGGTCACTGGTTCCGGTCACCGCTTCCAGGCAAATCGTCCGTTCTACATGACCGTCGACGGCCAGCCCGAAGAAGTGCTGGTGGAAACCCTGGATGAAATTGCCACCTTCCCCGCTGGCGGTGTTCCTGCCGCGCAGACCAATGCCGCCAAAGCCGTCACTGGCAGCAAGCGACCAAAAGCGACCAGACCCGGCGATGTCACCACCTCCATGCCCGGCACCATCGTGGAAGTATTGGTCAAGGAAGGTGACAAAGTCGCTGCGGGTGCTGGTTTGTTCATCACCGAAGCCATGAAAATGGAGACCGAAGTTCAAGCTCCCATTGCTGGCACCATCAAAACCGTCCACATCAAAAAAGGTGACACGGTTAATCCGGACGAAACCCTGATCGAGATCGAATAATGCGTCAATTAATTCTGGGCTCCACTTCTCCCTATCGCCGGGAGTTGCTGGAGCGCTTGCACCTACCATTTACCACCGCTGCACCTGACATTGACGAAACGCCTCTGCCCGGCGAAAAACCGGAACAGATGGTGTTGCGTCTGGCCGAAGCCAAGGCGCGTAAAGTTGCCGAAACTCACCCCGACAGCATTATCATCGGCGGTGATCAATGCAGTGTGTGCGAAGGCGAAATTCTTGGTAAACCTGGAACGATGGAACGCGCTGTTGAGCAGCTCAAAAAACTCTCCGGCAAAACCATCGTATTTCAAACCGCGCTTTGCCTGTATCAAGCCGATAAAGATATTCTCGACATTGACCTCATTCCGTTCACCGTCCATTTTCGTTCCATGGACGAAGCCATGATTCGCCGCTATCTGCAAAAAGAACCGGCACTCAATTGCGCGGGATCGTTCAAATCCGAAGGCTACGGCATTGCCCTCACCGAACGACTCGAAGGCAACGATCCAACCGCACTGATTGGCCTGCCATTGATTCGATTACGCAAAATGCTGGAAGCTGCTGGAATTGTAGTCGTTTAGCTTCGCACAACAATCCGCCACGCAATTACCATCATCGCACCCTCATGCACAGAGTTAGCGCATCATTTCATGATGCGCACCAAATCAGGTCAGGCAACTCCCGAATTTTTTTACGCGCTTGAGCCAAAATACACGAAAGCAAATCACAAGTGCCGAAAAATTGCGCACTTACCTCACTATTTCAATGTTTTCTTTCTGACACAACAAAATAGGCATTCACCTTGCAAAATGCTACAACGACAACTAAGACACTAACTTCGGGTTGTAGTTAAATTCATCACAGGAGAGAAATAATGTTTAGAAAACGCTTGGGACTAATGACGGGTCTTTGCGCCATTTCCACCGCTGCAGCTGCCGGCACCATCACCGTCGATACCGGCGATATCGCATTAAAAGGCGGTATGACCGCGGGCTATTTCTACAGCGATAACACTGGCTCTTCCAATACTGATAATTTTCATGTTTCTGACATGCTGATTGAATTATCTGACGAGGCCAAAACCGGTGGCGTAGGTTTTAAAGCGGGCTTTGGTTCCATGTCTGCAATTACCATCCTCGACGGCGGCGTTAACAACAGCGCGGGCTTCAGCACGTTCGGCCTGCAATATGGCTCCGTTGATTTCGCTCCCATTGAAGGCTTGACCATCAGCGCAGGTAAACTGGCCACCAATATCGGCTATGAAGTTACACCATCATATGCCAACGCGCACGCCACCATCGCTGCGCTGTGGGGCGGCCAGCCAGTCTATTATCCTGGCATTCGCGCCAGCTACAGCCTGGGTGATGTCAGCGTTTATGCCGAAACAAACAACGACACATTGAAGCTGGGTAATTCAACTGCTACGAATGCCTACGCCGTTGGTGTCAGCGGCTCTGCAGGCAGCCTGAACTACATGGCCAGCTATTACGATTACGACAAGGCAAAAAACATTGTTGACGTTATCGTAAGCACCACCGTAGGCAACATTGATTTGGCTATCAATGCCGACTATCACATGCTGGACAGCGAAGCGAAAGTAGCAGGCCAGGACGATAGCGCAATGGGCGTAGCTCTGTACATCAAACCAACCTACGGCAAAATGTCCTACCCTGTGCGCATTGAATACATGAGTGACGGCACCAGCGGCATTTATGGCTTCGATAGCGCCACGACCTATACCATCACCCCAACATACAGCCCATCGGCCAACACTTTTGTTCGCGCAGAAGTTTCCATGGTGCAATCCACCAACAAGGTTTTTGCCGACAAAGACGGTGTAGCAACAGACAGCAAAACCAACGTTGCATTACAAGCTGGCTATCGCTTCTAACCAGCCCCTCCCCAAGCCGGATTACATACAGTAGTCCGGCTTATTTTTCGGCTGCGCTCGGCGGATGCAGTTTCCATTGTTCGATGAGTAATTTTCGCAAATCCCTTCCCTGTCCAGAATCTGCCACAGTGATTTCTGGATTTTGTAATGTTAGAAAATCCAGATTCACTTCACGACCACTCAGCAAAAAGTCAGTCATGGCCACGGTATACGTCCGATCGGCCACAATCGGCTGACCTGCAATTTGCCATACAGATGCCGATGACTTGGCTGTGTTCGCCGATTGCAAATATCCACCCGAGCCAACATTCAGTTCACCTTGCTGCAATACGCGCAACAACAAAGCACCTTTCATTTTCACCAAGCGTACGTCGCCGCCAAACGGCAACACCCGAATCACGTCATATACCGTGATATCGCCGACGGGTAACACATCATCAATACGAATAGAGCCACTGTTGTACACGCTCAGATCCGCCTCGCCAGCATAGGCCTGCAACATGCTCTCAGCGATCAAACGCGTCAGATTCGTTTGTCCGGTGCGCACATGCGAACTTACGCCATCGTAATTTTGCCGCGCCTGAAAAACGACCTCCGCAGGTTTCAAGCCTTGCTGCTGAAACGCCGCAAATGCGCGAGACTTCCAATCATTGATACGGTCACGCAATTCAGCATTCTCTGCGATGGTATCGTTAACCTGAACCAGTCGTGTCTCAATCCGTGTTTTTTTACTGGAAGGATTGGCATATATATCGACCACATATACCGAGCGAACATTGGCATCGGCCTTGAGTAACGGTGCCCAGTTTGCGCCCCGCCAGCGTTGATAATTGGCGTGCTCATGGCCTCCCAACAATAAATCGATCTGCGGAAAACGCTGTAGCAATGCTTCATCATCACCTATCGCCTGATGCGTCAACGCCACAACAAAGTCGGACTGCGAATCCAGAATGGCCAATTGTTTTTCCGCAGCCGCATATGGCTCACTGATTTTTACGTAGCTCGGCTGATTGCTGTTCAGCGTCAATCCCAATATGCCAATCCGAAATACTTTGCCGCTGTTCGCGTCGCGAATGGGCAGAACGACATTGGTTTTCTGCCCGGCAAATAATGCGCCCTGAGCATTGGTGACGTTACTGGAAACCCAGGTAAACTTTGCTTCGCCCACGCGTTGCAAAAATGGCCGTTCCTTTAGATCAAATTCGTGATTGCCAAAGGTTGCGTAATCCAGCCCCAACCCATTCAGAACATCGACCATGTGCTTTCCCTGCAGCGGTTCGCCGTCCACGGGTGCCATACCCATGGCAGAAGGGCTCAGAAAATCGCCACCGAGCAAAGTAATCGTATTAGGATTTATACTCAGCAATTGCTTACGCAAGGTGGCGACCCTGGCTAGCCCTCCCTCTTTGCCATCGCCAGTTGGGATAATTTCATACACATCATTGAAGTGCAGCAAAGTGACATGAATTTCGCCCTGATCGTCGGCGTGGGCTGAACATAAAAACAGCGACAACACTACGAAAACATACCGTTTCAGTTTCATACTTTCCCTTTATCTTCGTCGACACATCAAACCGATCTGTGCCATGATTGGAACTCACTCAGTTCCACACAACAATACCAATTTTTATTCGTAACCGGTTTTATCCGAATGCATATCAATGACTGGATCTGGCTGGCATTCTTCGCCATGGCATTTAGTGCCACCAAAGTGATTGTAGTAAAAACCCACTGCCAATCCATTCCCCCCTCTGCACTAATGTTTCACTCACGGTTGTTTGCCGCTGGTTTGTTGCTCATTCCTGCGGCCCTGTCTACGGTTGAAATACACTCACACACAACATTCTGGAGCGCAACATTTGCCGCAGCCGTTATCACCATAGTAGCCAGCGTCCTTTATATCAAATCAATTCAACTGGGTGATTTGGTCATTGTTTCACCAATACAGGCCAGCATTCCCGTCTTCATGGTTATCACCACCTACGCGCTGTATGGCGAAATCCCAAATGAAGCCGGGTTGGTCTGTTTGTTATTGATTGTCGCCTCCATTGCCTATCTCTTATTGAAATTACAAAACCACAGACCCGGCCAACACTCACGCGCTCTGCTCTACCCCGCCTTACTATCCGTTGCTGCGGCTTTCTTATACGGCATATCAACCCTATTGGATCGCACAGCCATCGCAGCAACCGATAACGGCGCCATTTTTTATTCAGCCATGTGGAGTCTAATCACATTAGCCTTACTGCTTGGCTATATGCTGAAAAACCGCACGCTACTTGTTGAATCGCTCAGACAACACTACAAAGGCATAGGATTCTACGTCACCGTATCCGTACTGGCGTTTATTTTTCAACAACTCGCCGTGCAACAGTCCCTTGATATCAACAGCGGCGTCACCTACGTCAAAGCCATTGTCATGATTCACATTGGCATCGCCGCAATGGTGGGCATATTTCTGTTAAAAGAAAAAATCACTGCTGATATCATTTTCGCCAATGCTGTCGCCTTTGCCGCCGGTATTGGACTGGTCCTCAATCTATAATCGGAAATTCAGATGATGCATGATAATCATGACTTATTAATTCGCGCACTTGATGAAGCCGAACGGCTTGCTCAAGCTATGCAATCATCACCCACCATTCAGACTCGTAAGGGTGAAAAAGATTTTGCCCTGGATGCCGATCACGCCGTCGAACAATGCATACGTGATATTTTAAGCCGCAGCCAGCTACCCATTTTGGGCGAAGAAAATGGCTGGAATCAAGACTCAGCGAATGATGATCATATATTTTGGGCTGTCGACCCCATTGATGGCACCATCAACTATGCACGCGGATTACCAATGTGGGGCGTGTCCATCGCGCTGGTAAAAAATAGCGTTCCTATTTTGGCTGGCATTACCTTTCCTGCACTGCAACAGCGCTATGTCGCCCAACAAGACCAAGGTGCATTTCTCAACGGGCAACGTCTGCAAGTATCGATCACCTCATCACTACAGCAATCGATTGTGGGTGTTGGTGACTTTTCAGTCGGCCCTGACAGTTTTGCAAAAAATCAACAACGCCTGGCACTGCATGGCAAATTGGCCAACGAAGTATTGCGCATACGTATGCCCGGTTCTGCTGCACTGCAACTTGCCTGGGTAGCTGCTGGCCAGACTGATATCAGTTTGGTGCTATCCAATCATGCCTGGGATGTACAAGCCGGTGTGTTACTGGTGAGAGAAGCTGGTGGAGTGGTCTACGACAGGGATGGCAGCGAACACACTATCCATTCAGCGTATACGCTTGCATCCAATTCCATTTTGAAAAACTCGGTGCTGGATCTCATCCCGGAGATTTGATCACATGCAACAATACGAGCAGGACATATGCTGTTACAGTTGCAGGTAAATATTCCTCTCACCCCACCATCATCCAGTGGCAATATATTTTTTTCGGCAAGATAATATAAACCATACCCAGTAAGTCTAGAGACGATTAGCCGAACAAAAAAATGCCCCGACAAAAGCGGGGCACCAAACAAAATTATCGCCTACAGAGACTTAGTCACGCTCAGGATCTTGATGACTCATCAGCAAAGTACTAGTCATGATCCGGTCGGTATAAGCAATCGCAATGGCCGAAACAATAAAGGTGATATGAATAATCACTTGCCACTTTATCGTGTGTTCGGTCAACTGATCCGCATTAATGAAGGTCTTCAACAGATGAATTGAAGAAATACCAATCAGCGCCATAGACAATTTAATTTTCATGGTTGCCGCATTGACGTGCGCCAGCCACTCAGGTTGATCCGGATGTTCACGCAAATTCAACCGCGAAACAAAGGTTTCATACCCACCGATAATGACCATTATCAGCAGATTTGCAATCATCACCACATCAATCAAACCCAGCACAATCAGCATGATCTGGGTTTCGCCGATATCCTTGGCATCATGCACCAAATGATACAACTCAACACCAAACAAATAAACGTACACGCCCTGGGCTACGATCAAACCAAAATACAGTGGCGCCTGCAGCCAGCGACTCCAGAAAATAATCTCTGACATCGCGGCCAAACTAGAATTTCTATGCAACGATTTGCCTTCTTTGCTCATGTAAGGTCCTCACATACCTCTTCAATTTAAAACGCAATTCGCACAAGCCATTTTTCCTAGGGCTGCGCAAAAACCACTTCAGCGCATTGACGCACTACTAAACATAGCCTGCATCGCGGTCGCCATTGAGGCCCCCATTCGCTCGGCAAACTGTTCCATAAAATCCGGATGATAAGTGTAATCAACAATTCTTTCCGCGCCGATTAATTCGCGCGCCACATATCCGCTGCTGCCCAAGCCATCAACTAATCCTAGCGCAACCGCTTCTTCGCCGGCCCAAACCAAACCAGAAAACAACTCCGGCTTGTCTTTCAGTCGATCACCACGACCTTCTTTCACGACGCCTATAAACTGTTTGTGAACTGTGTTCAGCATGTGCTGAACGTGTTCTTTATGTTCTGATTTCAACGGAGAAAATGGGTCAAGGAAAGCTTTATTTTCACCTGCCGTCATCAAACGACGTTCAACCCCAAGCTTGTTCATGGCATCGACAAAACCATATCCATCCATCAACACGCCGATAGAACCCACCATACTGGCTTTGTCGGCATAAATTTCATCTGCCGATACGGCAATATAGTAGGCAGCTGAGGCAGCCAAATCTGTCACCACCGCATAGACCTTTTTCTCAGGATGCAACGTTTTAAGGCGTTTGATTTCGTCATTGATATAGCCCGCCTGCACGGGACTGCCACCAGGACTGTTGATACGCAAAATAATCCCGTGCGCATTTTTATCTTCAAACGCGTCGCGCAACGCACTGATGATATCTTCGGCGTTAGCGGGTGAGCTATCCATAATCGGACCATGGATCTCGACCAATGCTGTATGAGCCCCAAGATTGATATCCGGAGACTCCGCAGAGCGCATAAACATAAACAGTATGGCAAACAAATAAACAAACGTTAAAGACTTGAAGAATATGCCCCAACGACGTGCGCGACGCTGCTCATTAATCGATGAAAACGCCAAACGGTTAATCAGGTCCTGCTGCCATTTGATATTCGCCGAATCATCGCTCGATTTGTCAGCAGGCGCTTTCCCGTCAGTCGCAACTTCCTGCGCTATCGCTGACTGGGTCCAGGGATCACTTTTTGTTTCTGTCGCCGCATTAACGTCGGACGCGTTTTCTACGGGTTTGTCTTTATCGTCAGTCATTGAGTATCACTATTGCTTTATGTTTTGTGTTTTAAGCCACGAGCCCAACTGATAGGTGTGCTCAAACCATATCACCGGGTTGTGGGTCAGTAACCGATCTTTGGAGTGAGCGCCACACAACACAGCTGCCGCATCCACTCCTGCATTATTCGCCATCAACAAATCGTATTCGCTGTCACCGACCATTAGGGTTTCGCCTGGCTCCACACCGACAAACGCCATTATGTCTTCCAGCATCTGCGGATGAGGTTTTGAATGCGCCTCATCGACACAGCGCGTGATATGAAACGCATCCTTCAAGCCTGTGCGCTCCAACACGCCATTCAAACCTTGCCGACCTTTGCCTGTGGCCACGGCAAGAAAATATCCCTCGTGCTCCAGTTGTCGCACCAACTCACTTGCTCCGGCAAATAACACTGGCTGACGTTTTTCCGGATGGAAATAGTAGTAGCGATAACGCTCAACCAGCGCATCAACATCCTTGGCGCTATGTTGGGTATGCGGAAACAGGATGGCTACCGCCTCCTTCATACCCAAACCGATAATGTTGTGAATTTCTTCACTGCTCGGCACTGGCCACTGCAAATCCTGTGTAGCTGCCTGAAAACAATACACAATATCCGCCGCTGAATCCATCAGCGTGCCATCCCAGTCAAAAACAACCAAACGATACGTCATCACTCAAACTACTGATCTTTGCCCAACTGTTCTAATACCCTACTCAGATCATCATCCAAATCGGCGCTAATTCTAACCCGTTCTCCTGAAACAGGGTGGATAAAACTAACGATGTGGGCATGCAAAAATAACCGTTTTAATCCCGATTTGCGCATGACCTTGTTAAATTCGTCATCACCGTATTTTTCATCCCCAGCCAAAGGATGGCCAATATGCTGCGCATGCACCCGAATCTGATGTGTTCTACCTGTCAGCAGTCTCGCCTGCACCAGTGTTGCCGTGGCAAACCGCTGTTGTGGCGTAAAAATGGTCTGCGACTCCTTGCCTTCGGGGTGAACGCGGACAATGCGCTCACCAGAACTCAGCACATTTTTCATCAGTGGCGCGTCCACTTTCTTCGAGCCACCGGCCAACCGTCCCTTTAGCAGCGCCAGGTAGATTTTTTCCATGCCACTGCCTCGAACCTGCTCGTGCATGGCCTTCAGCACCGATGCCTTTTTGGCCAAAATCAAACACCCGGAAGTGTCTCGATCCAGACGATGCACCAGTTCAATTCGTTTCGCCAGCGGATACAGCTCACGCATGATCTCGATCAGACCGTAATCCACCCCGCTACCGCCATGAACCGCCAACCCGGCTGGCTTATTTACCACGATCAAGTCTTTGTCTTCAAAAAGAATTCGCTGCTTGACACGCGCAGTGATGGTCGAATCTTTGATGGTAATTTCTTTGGGCTCGCTCACGCGCACTGGCGGAATCCTGATCACATCGCCTTCGTTCAGGCGATATGAGGGTTTGATCCGCCCTTTGTTGGCCCTGACCTCGCCCGTGCGCAGAATTCGGTATATATGGGTCTTGGGCACGCCCTTCAACTGCGATAACAGGAAATTGTCAATCCGCTGGCCGTGCTGCTCGGAATCTATCACAACCTCGATAACCTTCGGATTATTGGATGATTTACCTGAATTTTCAGACATATAATTGCGATACACCTTGTGAAGGGCTGTAAATTTGGTATAGTTAGGGCTTAAATGGGCCAGAGTGTACATTCGTCCAGACAAATTGACTGAGAACAGCGGTCATAAAGAACGTAGAAACGGTCGAAGCTTTGTGCCAGAAGGCGCTAGTTTAGCAGATAGTAAGCGCAATATGCTCAGATAATCATAGATATCTGAGCAGAGTAACAGAGGTCCCCTCCTGTTTTCTGAATGGTAAAACAGTGAGTATTGATTAGGTAATTGCTCAACCTTTTGTGTGGGCACTGAAGACGCACCAGTAACCGTAGACATCCCTTTTTCGTCCGGTAATGAGTGCGCAACAGAACACAAGATAACCCTGAGCGAGCTCGAACGGAGCCACACAGGGCTAAAAGACGCGAAAAGACCGTAGCATGCTTTTACGGTATCTCCGCGGCCTGCATCAGGTTGGGCGCAGGTTGAGAGACGAATTTTAATGAAAAGAATGCTATTTAATGCAACTCAGCCAGAAGAGTTGCGGGTCGCGTTGGTCGATGGCCAGCGACTATACGATCTGGATATCGAAACAACTGCCAGAGAACAGAAAAAGTCCAATATTTACAAAGGCAAGATTACGCGTATCGAGCCCAGTCTTGATGCTGCCTTTGTGGATTACGGCGCCGAACGCCACGGTTTCCTGCCACTGAAGGAAATCGCTCGCAGCTATTTCAGAAATCAGCCCGATCGCGGTGCTCGCCCCAACATTAAGGAAGTTCTGCGTGAAGGCCAGGAAGTGGTCGTTCAGGTAGACAAGGAAGAACGCGGCAACAAGGGTGCGGCTCTGACCACATTCATCAGTTTGGCTGGTCGCTATCTGGTACTGATGCCCAACAATCCCCGTGCTGGCGGTGTATCTCGCCGTATCGAGGGAGATGATCGCAGTGAAATCCGCGAAGCCATGGCTCTGCTGGACATCCCTGAGAATATGGGCCTGATCGTTCGCACAGCTGGCGTGGGCAAAAACGCCGAAGAGCTGCAATGGGATTTGAACTACCTGCTGCAACTGTGGAAGTCCATCGAAAGCGCTTCTGAAGAAAAATCAGCTCCTTTCCTGATTTACCAGGAAAGCAACATTATCATCCGCGCAATCCGCGATTACCTGCGCAAAGATATTGCTGAAATTTTGATCGACAATCCCAAGGTCTATCAGCAAGCCCTGGATTTTATGACCCAGGTCATGCCGCATAACCTGTCCAAGGTGAAATTGTACAAAGACGACATTCCGCTATTTACCCGTTACCAGCTGGAATCACAGATCGATTCAGCATTCCGTCGCGAAGTCAGCCTGCCTTCCGGTGGCGCACTGGTCATCGACCATACTGAAGCATTGGTTTCCATCGACATCAACTCTGCTCGCGCCACTCGCGGCGGTGATATCGAAGAAACCGCACTGAACACCAATTTGGAAGCCGCTGATGAAATCGCCCGCCAGTTGCGTCTGCGCGACTTGGGTGGCCTGATTGTCATCGACTTTATCGATATGACTCCTGCACGTCATCAGCGTGAGGTGGAAAATCGCCTCAAAGAAGCCCTGTCGTTGGACCGAGCACGCGTTCAGGTCGGTCGCATTTCACGCTTTGGTTTGCTGGAAATGTCACGTCAGCGCCTGCGTCCTTCGCTGGGCGAATTTAGCCAGATCGCCTGCCCTCGCTGTAATGGCCATGGCACGATTCGCAGCGTCGAATCATTGGGTCTGTCCATCCTGCGTCTGATTGAAGAGGACGGAATGAAGGACAATACCGGCAAAATACTGGCTCACCTGCCGGTAGAAGTCGCTACTTTCCTGCTCAACGAGAAACGTCGCCAGATCAGCGCCATCGAAGCACGCCAACAAATTCAAGTGGTAATCATTCCAACGCCTGCGCTGGATACACCTCATTACGATTTGCAGCGTATTCGTCAGAGCGAAATCAACAGCGAAGAAAACAATACGCCAAGCTACCTGCAAGTTGACATCGCAGAGCCGGTGGAAGCCACCGCCCCTGCCGCTAAACCTCGCGCCGAGCGCAGCAGCGAAGAGCCAGCAGTGAAGTCACTGCCGCCGATCACGCCCAAACCTGCGAACTCCGCATCCGTCAAAGGAAAAGAGAACGGTGGCATTGTTCGTCGACTGTTTTCTGCCTTGTTTGGTGGCGCTGAAGAAAAACCGACCAAACCTGTGGCAACAACTGGCAATACTCACAGAAAGCCCGAGCGCCACTCTACATCTTCCACAGCTGACACCCAGGAAAAATCCAAGGGTAACGCCACGGAACGCTCTGGCGAGCGCGAAGACCGCAACGGTGAGCGTGGTGATCGCAACAAGGGCGGCGCACAGCGGACACGTCGTCGCAGCACCCGCTCCAGCCGTCGTGGTGGCCGTGGTCGCCGTGGCGAAAAGAACATGGGTGCTGACGAACAGCAAAACACCGAGATCGCTCAAGCACCGATCGAAGTTGTTGCACAACCAGCCGAAGCCGTTGCCGAACGCGATCCATCATCGCCACCAAGACGCCGTCGTCGTGAACGCAACAATGACTCGTCTGGCAATCGTGGTGATCGTGAGCAGCGTCACAACCGCCATAACACGAACGCATCTGTCGGTAACGACGCTGTAGCGGCGACAGCTACGGACGAACTGGTATTACGCATCGGCAATGCTCCTGCTGAGGCACCAGTTGTTGCTGAAGCAAAAACGGAAAACCGTCCTCGCTTTGAGCGCAACAATACTGAACGTGTTGCACCCGCCAAAACGGAAGCACCTGCTGCCGTTGAGAAACCGACTGAAAGCCAGCGTTCAGATTCGTCAGCTTCAGAGTACAAGCCCAAGCCCGTCGCTGTGGAGTCACAACCTCGGCCGGTCGAGGTCAAGCCTGTTGTTGCAGCGCCGACTCCTCCTGTTGCAGCGGAAAGCAAGCCGGCCGCACCAGCAGCGAGCAATAATGCTCCCATGTTCACCCGTCCAGCCAGCGATTACATTCGCCCGATGCGACGCACTGAAGCGGGATCAAATGACTCGGGCGAAGCCACAGCCAAGCCCGCAGCAAGCGATGTTTCTTCCATGGAAGAGAAAAACTAGGCATCGTTTGCAAGTACCAAAAAAGCCGCTTTCATTAGCGGCTTTTTTATTTACGCAGCATCATCGCCACCCCCCGGCCGGAAATGGTAGCGCAAAAACTCACCATAACAACGACAGGCATCGTTACTGGTAAACACACCCGCCAACCTATCCCCTTTGACCACCACTACTGAGCCGCAATGATGTTCCGCCATATGCACTAGCACATTATCCAACGGTTCATCGATTGAAACGGTATAAGCCTTGCGCACGCTAACATCGTCGACTTTCAGTGCGGACACATCACGCCCCTGCTCCTGATGCCACTTAAGCTGAATGTTAATATCACGCTCCGTAATTACGCTGTACACCTTACCGTGATCTTTTACTGGTAAATGCCGAATATCGTGTTCACGCATTAGCGATATTGCCTGGCCAAGACTGGCATCGCGCTCTACCCAATAGGGAAATGGCGTCATTACAGTTTTAATAGCCGGAATCGATTTCATTGCAACCTCACCTGCTTTAATTTCCTACAAACCATCCCAGTGGATGCTTGGACACGGCAACAGAAACCATGAAGGCAAATACCAGCAGCGCCAGTCCCCAGAAAGTCATTCGCCACTGCCGGGCCTTGACCCATTTAAACGCAGCCATCCCCAACAATATATAGGCTAACAATAGGCAAAGCTTGGATATTAGCCAGGGCGACGAAAAGTTCCAAATCTCCGAGCCCAACACCATCGCCAACCCCGTCAACAACAATAAACTATCATTAGCATGGGGAAGTCGCCGCAACCAGGGACTATTCAGGGCCGGAGATGAAATCCAGTGCAGGCAACCGCGAACGAAGAACAAAATTCCACTGTTGGCGACCAACAATATGTGCAACACTTTCATCGTTCCACCCCCTCATTGCAGACAGCGCCAGCCCTAAACAATACCACTAACAAATGTACAACAACAGGATGAACGCATGAGATTTGAGTCAGTACATAACTACTACGAACAACTGGTTTACCAGGAAATTCTCGGCAGCCTCAAACTCAATGAGTTCACCGCAGATGAAATCGAGGATATTGCCTGCATCGCCCTGAACCACCTTCCCCCCCGCTACATTCGGCACCGTGTCGATTTCACGTTCTATCTCTCACCGATAGAACAAGCTGAAATATTCAGCAAAGTTAAGAACGCAGTAACAACGGCTGTACAGAAAGTTTCCGTAAAAAAATAACCGCGGGCTTTCCCATAAAATACAACTGCTTTACTATTGGCAGATCACGAAATTCAGGAGTCATACATATGATCAAAACTTGGCATAACCGGATTTTCTTTGCGCTGCTCGCCACCTTGATGCTGGCTGGAAACGTCAACGCCGCCGAAACCCGTGTCAAACTGCAAACCAACATGGGCGACATTCTGGTCGAACTCAACAGCGAAAAAGCCCCTGGCAGCGTCAAAAATTTTCTTGAATACGTTAAGAGCGGCCACTATAACGGCACCATTTTCCACCGGGTCATCTCCAACTTCATGATCCAGGGTGGTGGCTATACCGAAAAATATCAGCAGAAACCCACCCGCGCCCCTGTTCGTAATGAAGCCAACAATGGCTTGCAGAATGTTCGGGGCACACTGGCCATGGCACGCACCTCTGAGCCACACTCAGCGACTGCGCAGTTTTTTATCAACGTCGTCGACAATCCCTTTCTGGATTTCCGCTCGCAAACCACTCGAGGCTGGGGATACACCGTTTTCGGTAAAGTCGTCGAAGGCATGGATGTGGTTGATCGCATCCGCAATACCGCTACCGGCTCCGGCGGTCCGTTTGGTCGCGACGTACCACAAACAGCTGTCGTCATCATTAAAGCCGAAATCGTTCAGTAACCGGGCCTGCAAAACGCATCATGAAATCGCTATTTATCTCTGATCTGCATCTTTCCCCCGAAACGATGCAGATCGCTCAACAACTGGTCATGCTGCTGAACACCCAGGCGCAGGATGCCGATGAGGTCTACATCCTCGGTGATATGTTTGAAGCCTGGCTGGGCGATGACGCAATGCCAGAGGCAATCAAGCCGCTGATCTCCCAACTCAGTGCGTTAAGCAAGCGCGGTTGTCGCGTATTTCTGATGCAGGGGAACCGGGATTTTTTGATGGGCGAGGAATTCGCCCGACTTTGCGGCGCCACACTGCTGCCCGAGGCCCATGTCATCCAACTGCAAGGTCAGCCTACACTGCTAATGCATGGCGACCAATTGTGTACCGACGACGTTGGCTACCAAAGCTTTCGCCAACAGGTCCGCAATCCCCAGTGGCAAAAACAGTTTCTCAGCCTCCCCATCCCCAATCGCATGGAAATGGCCAAACAAGCCCGGGCGGCGAGCAAGGAACAAACCAGTCACAAAGCCGAGTACATCATGGACGTCAACCAACAGACGGTCATCGACACCATGCGCCAGCACGGCGTTTCCCAGGTGATCCATGGACACACCCACCGGCCGGCCACCCACACCTTTGAGCTGGACGGCCAGCCCGCTCGACGCATTGTGCTTGGCGACTGGACTGACCGCCCAAGCTACCTGGTGGTCAATGGAGACAAAATGCAGCTCGTTGACCCCAGGATTTCAAGCTAATCGCCTTTTGGTCGATTCATATCCATGATGCATTGCCAAGCCTTTGGGATTACCGATGTCGGGAGAAGGCGTCGTCACAACGAAGACGCCTTCATCATCGACCACGAGCGAAAACTGTTTGCAGTTGCCGACGGTATAGGTGGCGCTGCGGCTGGAGAAGTAGCCAGCGCACTGTTTGTCGAGTCCTGCATCGATGTTTTTCAGCATGATGACCACCTCAGTGCGCCGGACAAGGTCCACAAAGCCTACCTGACGGCCAACCTGGCCATCACCAGTCACAGCCATTCCAATCCCAAGACCAAAGGCATGGGCTGCACTGCAGAGTTATTTACCATTGAGGGCGACCGCTATTTCATCGGTCACGTAGGTGACAGCCGTACCTACCTTATTCGGAACAATCAGCTCTCGCAGCTCACCAGAGATCACTCCTACATCCAGGATCAGATGGATAAAGGTCTGCTCAGTCCTGAGGAGGCCAAAACCCATTGGCTGCGCAATGCCATCAATCGCGCGGTAGGCCAAGGCGACAAATTTCAGACCGACATCCTCAGCGCCCCGTGGCAAGCTGGCGACTGCTTTTTGCTTTGCTCGGATGGACTAACGGATATGCTAAATCACCAGGAAATTGCTGACATTTGCGTCATCCACACTACGCTACGCGAACGCACCGAAGCGCTGGTGAATGCAGCAAACGAAAAAGGTGGCAATGACAACATCACTGTCTTGCTTTGCCAACT